>JANXRL010000169.1 GCA_025352985.1 Verrucomicrobiota bacterium | reverse complement strand
GAGCGCGAAGTGGACACGACCGACCCGAAGTATTTCCGCTGGACGCAGTGGATCTTCCTCCAGCTCTTCAAAAAAGGTCTGGCCTACGTCGATGAGCGCCCCGTGTGGTGGTGCCCCGAACTCCGCACCGTCCTCGCCAACGAAGAAGTCGTTGACGGCAAATCCGAGGTCGGCGGTTTCCCTGTCGAGCGCCGCAATCTCCGCCAGTGGGTTCTCCGCATCACCGCCTACGCCGAGCGCCTGCTCGCCGACTTGAAGGACGTTGACTGGCCCGACTCCACCAAGCGCATGCAGGAAGCCTGGATCGGCCGCAGCGAAGGCGCCGAACTCCTCTTCGCCCTCGAAAAAGCATCCCTCGGCGACCTCAAGGTCTTCACCACGCGCCCCGACACCGTCTTCGGCGTCACCTACATGGTCATCGCCCCCGAGCACCCGCTCGTGGACGCCCTCACCACGCCCGCCCAAAAATCCGCCGTCGAAGCCTACCGCAAAAAAATCGCCGGCAAGAGCGACCTCGAGCGCACCGACCTCGCCAAAGACAAATCCGGCGTCTTCACCGGCTCCTTCGCCATCAATCCCGCCAACGGCGCCCGCATCCCCGTGTGGATCGCCGACTACGTCCTCATGGGCTACGGCACCGGCGCCATCATGGCCGTGCCCGCGCACGACCAGCGCGACTACGACTTCGCGCTCCAGTATCAACTGCCCGTCATCCAGGTCATCGAGCCCGACCACGACGCCAACTCCTCCAACGGCCACGGCTCGCCCAAGCTCCCCTACACCGGCGACGGCAAACTCGTTCACTCCGACGGCTACACCGGACTCCCCTGGGCAGAGGCAAAACAAAAAATCACCGCCGACCTCACCGCCAAAGGCCGCGGCAAAGCCACTGTCACCTATAAGCTCCGCGACTGGCTTTTCTCCCGCCAACGCTACTGGGGCGAGCCCTTCCCCATCGTCTGGGTCAGCCCCGCCGACTACGCCCGCGCCTCCGCCGGACGCACCGACCTGCCCGCGCCCGTGAGCTACGTCGGCACCGACGGCGTCACCCATTTCGCCCTGCCGCTGCCTGAGCAGGCGCTCCCGCTCACTCTCCCCGAAGTCGAATCCTACCTCCCCAGCGGCAACGGCGAAAGCCCCCTCGCCAACGTCACCGACTGGCTCGAACTCTGGTTCAACTTCGCCACCGGCGCCGCCGTGCCCGCCTCGCAGCCTCAGCCCGTCGGCGACACGTGGATTCGCGCCCGCCGCGAGACCAACACCATGCCCCAGTGGGCCGGCTCCTGCTGGTATTACCTGCGATTCCTCGATCCGCAGAATCCCGACGCCTTCGCCTCGCCCGAAGCCCTCAAATACTGGGGCGTTCCCGATCTCTACGTCGGCGGCGCCGAGCACGCCGTGCTCCACCTCCTCTACGCCCGCTTCTGGCACAAGGTCCTCTTCGACCTCGGCGTCGTCCCGCAGGCCGAGCCGTTCACCAAGCTTTTTCACCAAGGCATCATCCTCGGCGAAGACGGAGAAAAAATGTCCAAGAGCCGCGGCAACGTTGTGAGCCCTGACACCCTCATCGCGTCCCACGGCACCGACACGCTCCGCCTCTACCTCATGTTCCTCGGCCCGCTCGAAGCCATGAAGCCTTGGAGCATGTCCCAGATCGAAGGCGTTTACCGTTTCCTCCAAAAAGTCTGGCGCGAGTGCATCGGCCGCGACAGCGAAGACATCAACCCGAAGATCGCCCTCGCCGACGACGTCGTCGAACCGGCCGACTTCGTAAAACTCTACCACGAAACCATCAAAAAAGTCGGCGACGACATCGAGACCCTGCGCTTCAACACCGCCATCTCCCAGATGATGATTTTCTCGAACGCGCTCCAAAAAGTCGAACGCGTCAACCGCCGCACCGTCCTCGGTTTCCTCCAGCTTCTCGCCCCCTTCGCTCCTCACATCGCCGAAGAGCTTTGGGCACGCCTGAGCGGCTCCCCCGATTCCATACAAACGGCCCCTTGGCCTCAGTTTGACCCCACCAAACTCGTTTCCACCGAGCAAAAGATCATCGTCCAGGTAAACGGCAAGAAACGCGCCGAACTGCTGCTTCCCGTTGGCACAACGCAAGAAGAAGCCCTGTCCGCCGCCCAAACCCATGCCGAGGCTTCCCTTCACTTTGCCGGGAAAACCTTAAAACGCGTGGTTTTCGTGCCCGGCAAGATTCTAAATATTGTGGTTGAGTAATAATTAAAATTGACCTGAATTAGGGTATAAACCCTAGTTTATATAAGTAGAAAAGGGCTTACCAAAGCTTACACCGAACATAAATAGCTTTATATTTGATATATAACATCGGTCTAAATCACCATGAAAGCAAAACCACTTTATTTTTGCAGACTGGGACCCTGGCTTTTGGTCGCCATGGTGTTACTGCTTCCAGCCTATTCGCTTAAGGCCGATGGCGAAGGTAAAAAGAAAAACCCTACCAGCAAGCTTTACGTTGCCGATGTCGATGGAGAGTCCTCTATCAACACCGGTGATAAAATCGACGATCTCACCAAGAAATCTGTTTATTCCGCCGAAGGAACGACTATTGAAACCAAGCCAGACGCCAGCAATGCCTTGGTCCTCTCAAATGGCACGGGAGTCTTTTTTGGTCCGGATACTAAGCTGGAAATTAAACGTTTTCTCCAAGAGCCATTCACCCCCAATCGTAACGACATGGAAGTCGAGCCTTCCGTCTCGCAGACTTCTGCTTTCATGCCGCATGGAACCGTGGCGCTATGCACTAGCAAGATGGTTGCAGGAAGCAGCATGGTTTACACGACTCCACAAGCTAGCGTATCAATCCGAGGCCGCAAGGTCGTCATGGAATGCTCAGGAGACACGACTACCGTGTCCCTAATCGAAGGCGATGTGACCGTCCGCGGCGATCTCACTGGCGGCGGTGAATCCCTCAAGCCCGGGCAGCAGGCAATTATCACAAGGAAATCTCCGTCTGAGCCTCCCGTGATCAAAATTCAAGCCATTCCAAAAGATCAAATGAAGTCGATTGAAGATAAAGTGAGCATGGCCTGTATGGCTCGTAAAACTGTATATTTTGAGACAGCAGACAGGGAAACAAACGAAATTGTCCCGCACATAGTAGTCCCCAAGCCCTCGCCACCGAGCGTAAGTCCTTCCTCCATTCCCTAAACACGCGTTGCGCGCGCCAAAACCTCTTAAATTTATTATGGGTCAAAGGTTTTTCTGCAAACGGCTCGCGGTGCTAATGGCATTGTCGGGCCTTATGACAGCCAAAGGGTGGGCACTGGTTAAATTTAACGAAGGACGTGATCAGATTTTCATAAACGCTTCGGTGGCGATCGCCCATGATTCAAACATTTCGTCGAGCCAAGGCGGTGGTGGCGACTTTCTCACCACCAGCAGTTTCAGTATCGAATACGCCCGGCGCGCCGGCTATATCGGAGTTAATGCCAGCATTGCCTGGAATCTCGGGCAGTTTGGCAGCAACACGGCTCAAAACTTCTCGAATCCGTCGATGAACCTAGAGCTCGTGAAAAGTAGCGGACGCACCACCGGCTCCTTCACGCTGAGCGCAGCTCGTGAAAGCCGCGCCGATACTGTTATTAACGCACGCACGGACTCGTTGACTTATGACGCAGGCTTAAATTGGAAGTATCCTGTTATAGACCGTTACAGTCTTTCGGGCAATTTTAACTACGGCATGACGTCTTACCAGAATGCGACCCCCGGCATTTACAACCTGACGAATTATGGCGCGAGTGTTGATCTTTTTTACGTTTATACCTCCGAGCGCGATCTTTTCACTGGTTACGCCATTCACTTTAGCGATTCCGCAGCCGGCACACAGACCATCGACCATTCTCTTACCGCCGGTATTTCGGGGCGGATTTTGCCCAAGATAAACGGAACGGTGCGCGCAGGCTACGAGATTCGTCAGGATAGTGCTTCCAAACAAGCCTATGACAGTTGGACGGCAAGTTCGGCGGTCACTTGGAACATGAATAAGAAAGCCACCTTCACAGGAACGCTGAGCAAGGCCTTCTCAACGACCGCAACCAACGCCACCATCGATAGTCTCAGCGCGAACTTGGATTTGCAGTATTCGCTGACGGGCCGGTGGTCAGTCTTTACTGGTATCGGCGGGGGGGAAAACGATTTCCTTAACGGCCCTTTCTCCGGACGTATTGACTATTATTTTACTTGGGACGCCGGAGTTAATTATAATCTCAACGACCACTTCAAAGCTTCCCTTACTTACAGCTACTACCAAAGTTGGTCCAACCGCGCATCAGGAAATTACTCCCGTGACACGATCACACTCAACCTGTCCACCCGCTGGTGATCACCAAATGATCCTGCGCACCTTTTTTCATCTTTGTTTGCCGCTTCTTGCGGTAATTTTGTTCATTTCACCCACCGCACGCATATCGGCGGCTAGCACCAAACCCTCGTCCCCCGACCAGACGGTGCTAGCTTACACGGTTACCCTCACGGATCTTTTGCGGATCGATATCTATCAGGAAGAAGATCTTCGCACCATGTCGCGCGTTGATGCCAAGGGAAACATCAACCTTCCCTTGGTCGGCGAAGTCCGTGTTGTAGGACTGACCGTTAGCGCAGCGCAAAAAGCGGTTGAAAACGCATATCGCGACGGCCGTTACCTTCGGAATCCACAAGTCACCATCAACGTCGAGTCCTACGCCTCGCGTGAAGTTTCGATCCAGGGCCAAGTTCGCTCCCCGGGGCGCTATCCCCTCCCAATCGAAACCAACATGAGCGTGCTTGAACTCGTCACGAAAGCCGGCGGATTCACCGACACAGCCAAAGGCACCGCCGTCAACATTACCCGCATCAGCTCCGACGGGAAAAAGCAGGTCTTCACCGTCGATGTCGACAGCATGCTCAAAGGTAAGGACAAAGCCAGCATCAGCGACAATTCTCTCGTCATCCAGCCTGGAGACATCGTCTACGTCCCCCAACGAATCTTTTGATTTTAAAAACATGTCCGAGGTCCCTAAGTCACCGTCACCATCAAAACAGGCATACAAAGATGATGAAATCATCGAGCGCCGCACGTTGCGTGATTACTATATCATCCTGCGCGAGAGGCTCTGGATTGCCCTGCCCCTCGCCCTAGTCGTTGCGATCAGCGTCGCTTACTATCAATCCCGTGCCACGCCTCTCTACAGCAGCACGGCGACACTTCAGATCGATAAGCCCGAAAAAATCGTAACGACCCAGAATGTTGTAGATACCGGCGTGGATAGCGACGCCGAGCTTAATACCTACCTTCAAGTCATCCGGAGCGGAAAAATCCGCTCCCGCGTCATGGAATCGCTGACCCCGCAGGAGCGGCAAATTCTTCAGCGCCCTTATCTGAAAGATCTTCCTGCCGGTTCCGCTCCTCCTGCAGGAGTGGATCTCGGTTCGATCACCGTTCAGTCTATCCGCGGAACCTTTCTGATTAGCGTCAGCGTATCCCACCGGGACCCCGAAGCTGCCGCCTTGCTATCCAATCGTTACGTTCAACAGTTCATACAAAGTCTTCTCGACAAGGTTGGCGGCAGTAATGATTACGCTGTCGAATACCTTCAAAAACGCGCAAATCAGCTTTTAGATGCCGCCAATACCGCCGACCAGCGCCTTCAGGACTACATGCGTTCTCAGAACCTCGTGTCTTTGGATAACAGCACCAACATTGTTCAGACTCGCCTCTCCGCCGTTAACGGCGCCCTTCAAGAGGTCCGTCTGGGAAGACTCGCAGTTGAGGAGCAATACAATCTGGTCCAAAAATACCGCAAAGATGGCCGCAACCTTCTGGAGATCACTTCAATCGCCAACTACGGATCGATCCCCGACCTGAGCAAACAACTTGAATCGCTACAACGCGATCAGGCTCTGTTTGCCGAGCGTTACCTTGAGCGCCATCCCAAGATGATCAACGTGGCGAATGCCATTTCTGTGGCCCAAGACCAGCTCGACACTGCCATCAAACTGGCCATCGCGGATCTCAAGACCAACCTCGAAAAAAGCCGAGCCAACGAACAATCTCTCGAGCAGGAGTATGCTTCGCAGGTCAAGGAACAGCTCCGCCTCCGCGACCTTTCCATCGAGTATAAAAGCCTAGAAAATCAGTCCGCCGTCGCGCGTAATAATTACGCTCAAATCCTCGACCGCCTAAGCCAGACGACCACGAGCAAATACTTGGAAAAAATCCCCGTTCGCCCGCTGGATCTAGCCACACCAGACGGCAGTCCCTACACGCCCGATTTCAGACGTATCACGCGCACATCTATCGGACTGGGACTCGTGGTCTTCTTTGCTGTCGCTGTAGGTCTCAGCTTCGTCGACGACCGAATCAAAAGCGCTTGGGACATAGAATCTTTCATCGGGGTTAACCTGCTCGGCATCATCCCCGATCTAAACACCCTCAAGGATGACGAAAAATATCGGCTCGTTCTCGACAACAAAAATCAAACCGGCGTCGAACCCTTTTTGAGCGTTTACAGCTCGGTAAAAATCCACTCCAAGCTCGATTTCCCAAAGTCCATCCTCGTCACCAGCACCATTCCAGGCGAAGGGAAAACCCTCATCTCCAGCAATCTTGCTGGTGCCTTTGCCCGTCACGGTAAGTCCGTGCTACTCATCGACTGCGATCTTCGCCGTCCCATGCTTCATCGCCACTTCAACAAGCCCAATGAAGCCGGCCTGATCAACTGGTTCGACAATGGAGCCAAGCTGGATGGCGACTTGGTCAACAATCCTAATCTGGGCATCGTTTCGATCGGTGAGAACATCTCGCTCATCAGTTCCGGCGGTCGTTCCAAGAGCCCCACCCAGCTGCTTGAGAGCCCCGTCTTCGGACAACTGCTGGAACGCTTGAAGAAAAATTTCGATCTCATTGTTGTCGACTCACCGCCTCTAGGCGCTGTCACCGATTCACTTCTCATTGCCGAGCGCGTTGACGAAGTCATCTACGTCTGCCGTTTCAATCGCGCCTTTCGTAAACACATACGGCTTTACATAAAGGCTCTTCGTTCCGGAAAAAATGAACTGCTTGGCGTCGTCCTCAACGGCCTCTCCCCCCGCCGTATCGAGTATTACTCAAACTACCGCTATTACCGGAGCTACAAAAAATACTACGGCACCCAAGAGTAATCGCCTGAAGAGTCGTTGTTCCTCAGGCCGCGTCACCGTGACGCGGCTTTTTGTTTCCGCTGCTTACCCATCCCTGCAATATATTTTTTGTGCTGTCCGCTTTTCTTCCAGCTGGTTTTGATCCAAAAAAACCCATCGCCCTAATCGCCGGGCAGGGCCTTTACCCACGACTCGTCGCCAACGCCATCCGCACCGCCGGCGTCCCTCTGCGTCTCGTCGCGATGGAAGAGGAAACTCCACCCGAGCTGATCGCCGAATTCCCCGAATCCGACCGCGTCATGCTGAAGGTTGGCCAGGTTGGCTCCATGCTTAAGGCCCTCAAGCGCTTCGATGTCGGCTACGCCTATATGGCTGGCCAAGTCTCGCCTCGCCGCCTTTTTCACGGCCTTCATCCCGACCTCAAAGCCGTTGCCATTCTCGCCTCCCTCAAGCGCCGCAACGCCGAGACTATCTTTGGTGCCATCGCCGCCGAAATCGCCAAGGTCGACGTCACTCTCCTCGACGCCCGAAGCTTCCTCGACAATCAGCTCGCGGACGATGGCTGCATGACCGGCCGAAGCTTCCCAATCGAAGACGACTACGTTGCACATGGTGTCCAAATCGCCCGCGAATGCGCCCGGCTGGACATTGGTCAAGGGTGCGTCGTCCGCAAAGGGACCGTCCTCGCCGTCGAGGCCTTCGAAGGAACCGACGATATGATTCGCCGCGCAGGCGCATTCAAGACCGATGAAGCCTTCTTAGTGAAAACTGTGAAGACCCGGCAGGACTATCGTTTCGATGTGCCTTGCTTCGGCCTGAAAACCCTGGAAACGCTTCGAGAATCCAGTGTGAAGGCCGCCGTGCTGGAAACCGGCCGGGTGCTCATGCTCGATAAGTCTGCCGTCATCGCCAAAGCCAAGTCCTGGGGCATCTCCCTGCGCGGCTTCGTCTGAACGCACGCAAACGTTCACACGCACGCGCTTGCGCCGTTCAACTGGCGCACCTACCCTACACCACATGAAAAATGACGTCGTTCCAGTCCTCGTCAAAGGCGTCATGCCCACCTCGAACGGCTGTGCCGTGTTTCTGGGCAACGAGGACAAGACCTTTGTCATCTACGTCGACCACTTTGTGGGCAACGCCATCCAGATGACGCTCGATGGTATTAAAAAAGATCGCCCACTTACACACGATCTCATCGCCCATATCCTTACCGGCCTCGGCGCGGAGCTCGACCATATCGTCATCAACGATGTCATCGAAGGCACGTTCTTCGCCCGTATCCTCCTGCGCATGGAAAACGAACTGGGTAAAAAAATCATCGAGATCGACGCCCGGCCCAGCGACTCCACGGTTTTGGCCCTCCAGCACAAACGACCGATTTTTGTCGCCCGAAAAGTCTTCGAAACCGTCGAGGATATGACCGAAATCCTCGAACGCGTCCTTCGCCAGCAAGCCGAGGAGCCCGCCGAGGAAGACACCGACGAGGACGACGAAAAGTGAAAAGTCCTCGCGTGCCCGCCCCACCCATTATCCTCCCTTCTCCAGTTCTTCCCGGCCAGCCGCTCACCGCGCTCGCCCCGATGCAGGACGTGACAGATCTGGCCTTCATGGGCGTCATCGCCCGCTATGGCGCGCCCGATTATTTCTTCACCGAGTTCTTCCGCGTCCACGCGCAGTCGAAGCCCGAGAAACACATCCTGCGCTCCATCGACGAGAACCAGACCGGCCGCCCCGTGTTCGCCCAGCTAATCGGCGAAGAAATCCATCACCTCGCTCGCACCGCGACTGAAATCCTCCGTCACCCCGCGGCCGGAATCGACCTCAACATGGGTTGCCCCGCGCCCAAGGTTTACAGGAAAAACGTTGGCGGAGGCCTCCTTCGTGAACCCGCCAAAATCGACGAAATCCTTGGCGCCCTCCGCCACGCCTGCCCCGGACTCTTCACCGTCAAGATGCGCATCGGCTTCGACAGCACCGAGCACTTTGAACGCATCCTCGACCTCATAAACAAGCACGACGTCGATCTCCTCAGTCTCCACGGCCGCACCGTGAAGGAGATGTATCGCAGCGAAGTTCATTACGATTACATCGCCCGCGCCGTCGCCCGCGTGAAATGCCCCGTCCTCGCCAACGGCAACATCACCTCCGCCGCCACCGCCGTGCGCGTCCTCGGCGAAACCAAGGCCGCCGGCGTGATGATCGGCCGCCACGCAATCCGCAACCCGTGGATATTCCGCCAGTGCCGCGAAGCCTTCGCCGGCCAGTCCGTCACCGTCGTCACCCTCGCCGACGTCCGCGACTACATCGCGCGCCTCTACGACGCCACTCGCCAGCCCGGCCTGCCCGAGCGGATGCACGTAAACAAGATGAAGAAATACCTCAACTTCGTCGGACAAAGCGTGGACGCCACCGGTGCCTTCCTCCACGACATGCGCCGCACCGAGACCGAAGCCGCGCTCTTCGAGGTCTGCGATCGCCACCTGCTCGCCGAACCTGCCAAAATCTTCGCCGACGAACCCTACCCCGGCGTCATCGCCCGCCCCAACTGCGAAACGCCAAGTGCTGAAGCCGACGGCTGCTCTTTGGAAACGATCATGGCATAAAGGAGAACGAGCTTCTCACTCCAATCCCAACGCTTTGCGACCTTCCGGCGAAATCATCTGCGGGGTCCAGATCGGGTCCCACACGATATGAACCTTGGCGGACTCGACGGTGGGCAGCGCGGCGATCTTTTGACGCGCATCCTCGGCGATGGTCGGGCCCATGCCACAGCCTTGCGCGGTGAGCGTCATTTTGACCTCGACCACCTGGCCGCCTGACGGAGATTTTTCGGCGCTCAGATCATAGACAAGTCCGAGGTCCACAATGTTGACGGGGATTTCCGGATCGAAGCACGTCTTCAACGCGGCCCACACCGCAGCTTCGCTGAACTCCCCCGTCGCCGGGGCCGTCGCGACGGCCAGCTTGGAAACATCAAAACCAGCCAGCGCATCCGCGTGCTCGCGTTGAATGCGGAACAACCCGCCCTCCGTGCGCACCGTGACCGTGCCGCCCAGCGTCTGCATGACGTGAGCTGCCGTGCCGGCCGACAACATGACCATGGTGCCCGCCGGTATGACCGTGGCGGGAATTTCGCGCGAGAGAACGTGTTCGGATGTCATGAGGAAGTGAATTAGCGCACGATTATATCCACGGGCAAGCGAGCGTAAACGCCCCTTGGATCGTTGAACTGCTCCATAATCTTTGCCTCGTCCTTAAAACGGGCCATCACTTGCGACACCACGCCACGGCTGCTGCTCGCCACCGGATGCACGCGCTCCAGAAAAGCCTCCAGCTTTTCCGTCCAAGACTGGGCCTCCGGAAATTCTTGCAGTTTAAAGTGTGGACCGATTCCGGCTACCTTAGCCGCAAATGCAATGGCCGCATCCAATCCTCCCAGTTCATCGACAAGACCGAGCTTCACCGCTTCCGCGCCAGACCACACGCGTCCCTCGGCGATCTTGCGGACGGCCGCCTGATCTAGGCGGCGTCCTTCGGCGACCTTACGGATAAACTCACCGTAGGTCCAATCCACCATGTGCTGAAAAATCGCCAGTTCCTCAGGCGATTTCGGGCGGGAGATTGTCATCAAATCCGCGTGCTTGCCCGTCTTTACGCTGTCCCACGTGAAGCCGAGATCGTTGGCCAGTTTCTGAATGTCGAAATGAATGCCCACCACGCCGATCGAACCGGTGATCGTCGTTGGCTCCGCGAAAATGCGTTTACTGTAGGCAGAAATCCAGTAGCCGCCGGAAGCCGCATAACTGCCCATCGAAATAACAACCGGCTTTGATTCCTGTGCCAAGCGTATCTCGCGCTGGATGTGTTCGGATGCCGCAGCCGAACCGCCAGGGCTGTTTACACGGATGACGATCGCCTTCACCTCTTCGTCTTGGCGCAACCTCCGGATCTCGCGCGAAAAATCATCGCCACCTACCTCGCCCTCCCGGCCTTCTCCGTCCACGATGCCACCTTCGGCGTAAACCACCGCGATGGTCCCTTTGCTGGACGCCGCGATTTTCCCCGTCGTATCCATTGCGAGCGTGCCGATATAATCAGTCAGATCAATTTGGGTAAATGGCTCGTCCGGGCTGGTCTGCCCGGTGGCTTTTTTAAGCTTGGAGATGCATTCGTCCTTATAAGCAAGCCGGTCAACCAGACCGGCTTTGACCGCGACCTCGGGACGAATGATACCCTCATCATCGACCACCCGCTGCACGTCCGCCACCGACATCTTGCGATCGGCGGCCACGTCGGCGATGAGATCACCCCAGAGATCGCCAAGAAGTTTTTGCAACTGTTCGCGATTTTCCGGACTTAGATCCTTGCGCACGAAAGGTTCGGCGTAGGACTTGTAAACGCCCGATTTCGTCACCTGCACGCCCACGCCGAAACGCTCGAAGGCCCCCGCGTAAAACATCGGCTCGCTCGCCAACCCCGGCATCAGAAGCGTGCCATAGGGATCGAGTGAGAGATCGGTCGCACCTGCGGCGACGTAAAGATCGCGCGTCGTCGCATAGTCCAGATAGGCGATCACCGGCTTGCCAGCCGCTTTGAATTCCGCGAGCGCCGCCCGCACTTCCTTAAGCGCCGCGAATCCCGTGCCGTAGCCCATGGGCTGCAGGCTGCCGGTGAGAAACACTCCGCTGATTCGTTTGTCGCCGGCGGCCTCGCGCAAGGCGCGCGTGACCTGCCGCAGTTGCAGCGTCTGCGTTACCTCGCCGCCCGACAGGAGCGCGCCCAACCCCGTTTCGTCCAGATTCACGGGTGTGTCCGCGAGGTTAAGCTTGAGATCAAACACCAGATACGACCCCGGCTCCACGGCGGGCATGGTCTTTTTCCCCAGCGTCGAAACCGCCGCCAGAAAAACAAAACCAAGGGCAATCAGCCCCACAACGGCCAACACCAATCCGGCCAGCGTTCCCAGCATAGACGCAAAAAAATGCTTCATAAGTTGCCCGCACCGTAGTCAACCGGCCGGGACCTGCCAGCGCTATTAATTGCGGGGTCACTGCACGAATGTTTTGCCTTCAAAATGTGACATCCCCCATCTTCCGCGGACTGGTATTTGCTGTTAAGCAGACATTTTTCAAGATTCCAACCATGAGCGACCCAATCGAGCTGCTGACCACCAACCGCAAAGCCCTGACGATCAATCTGGACGATGCGAAATACGGCACGCTTGCCGAGATTGGCGCCGGCCAGGAGGTCGCCCGCATCTTTTTCCAGGCCGGCGGCGCCGCCGGCACCATCGCCAAGTCGATGTCGGCTTACGACATGACATTCAGCGACGCGATCTACGGCAAAGCCCCTCGCTACGTTTCCAGCGAACGTCTGAACACCATGCTCGATCACGAGTATGGCCTTCTCATCGAACGCCTCGCCTCCAAACGCGGCGACACCACCAAGTTTTTCGCCTACGCCGACACCGTTTCCGCCAAAAGCTTTCGCGGCAACAACGAGTGCCATGGCTGGATCGGCATCCGTTTCCAGTCCGAACCACACGGTCCGCCCAACGACATAGTCATCCACGTGCGCATGTGGGATAAGGACAATGTCCTCCAGCAGCAGGCCATCGGCATCGTCGGCATCAACCTCATTTACGGGGCGTTTTATTACCGCGAGGATCTTGGCCGCCTAATCCAGTCTCTCGTGGACAACGTCGGCGCTGATCGGATCGAGGTGGACATGATGCGGCTCTCGGGCCCGTCGTTCGCCAACGTGGACAACCGCCTCGTCTCGCTCCACCTCGTGCAGCACGGCCTCACCAACGCGGTCATGTTCGGCGCCAACCGTGAGGTGTTCCAGCCCTCCGAAGTCCTTTACAAGAAGGCGATCCTCGTCGAGCGCGGCAGCTTCCGCCCCGTCACCCTCGTCAACGTGGACATGCTCAACTGCGCCTGCGCCCAATTCATGCAGGAGCCCGAGGTGAAGGGGAAGGAAATCGTCGTCCTCATGGAGATCACCATGAACAACCTCCTCGCCGCCGGCGGCCTCGATGCGCAGGACTTTCTCTCCCGCGTGGACCTGCTCGGCGACATCGGTTTCACCGTTCTTATCTCCAATTATTCCGAGTATTACCGCCTCACGTCTTACTTCCGCCGATACACGAAGGAGATGATCGGCGTCGCCATGGGTATCAACAACCTCCTCGAGGTGTTCAACGAGAAATACTACGAAAACCTCGCCGGCGGCATCCTCGAAAATTTCGGCCGTCTTTTCCGCAACGCCGTCAAACTCTACATCTATCCGATGCAGCGGAAAGCTTACGACCGCTACCTCTCCGAGGGCCATCCGGCCGCTCCGTCGACCGAAACTCCGTCTCCGGTCGCCAACCTGCTGATCACTGCCAGGAATCTCCAGGTCGATTCCCATCTCTCCAACCTCTACGCCCACTTGATGGAGAACCAATACCTCGAGTGCATCGCCGGCTTCGACCAGAGTATCCTCAATATTTTTTCACGCGACGTCCTCATACGCCTCCGCGCCAACGACTCCACCTGGGAAACCATGGTCCCCGTCGCCATCGCCGAAGCCATCAAGACCCGCCGCCTATTCGGCTACGGCGAATCCTCCCCGGAGCCCTCCGCCGCAAAATAACGCGCCTCATTCGGCACTTCCGCAGCGATCAGTTTTCTATTTGGCTTGGCCGCTTTCTCTCATGCGCTTCTACAAATACCACGCCCTCGGCAACGACTACATCGTCTGCGATCCCGCCGACTTCCCCCAATGGAAAACCGGCCCGTCCGTCGCCGTGATCCGCGTCATCTGCCACCGCAATTTTGGCGTGGGCTCCGACGGCATCCTCTGGGGGCCGCTCCCCTCCACCCAGAGCGACTTCGGCCTGCGCATCTTCAATCCCGACGGCTCCGAGGCCGAGAAATCCGGCAATGGCCTGCGCATCTTCTCGCGCTACCTCTGGGACCAGAAGCTCGCCAAGAATCCAGTCTTCACCGTCGAGACCCCAGGCGGTCACGTCCAGTCCGTCATCAAGGATGAAGGCCGCCTCATCACCGTGGACATGGGCTGCGTGAGCTTCATTAGCACCCATATCCCTCACGTCGGCCCCGAGCGCGAGGTCATCAACGAAACCATCACCGCCCTCGACCGCACGTTCACTTACTGCTCCGCCACCATCGGTAACCCGCACTGCGTGCTCCCGCTCGACGCTATCTCGCCCGCGCTCGCCCACACCTACGGCCCGCACTTGGAGACGCACCCCAACTTCCCCCGCAAGACGAACGTCCAGTTTCTCAAGGTGATTGATCGCGCCAATATCCAGATTGAAATCTGGGAACGCGGTGCCGGCTACACCCTCGCCTCGGGCAGCAGTTCCAGCGCCGCCGCCGCCGTCGCCCACAAGCTCGGCCTCGTCGATACCAACGTCACCGTCCACATGCCCGGCGGCAAGATCGGCATCGAGATCGGCGCGGGGTTTTCCATCCGCATGACCGGCACTGTCAACAAGGTCGCCGTGGGCGACATGCACACGCAACTCTTCGAGATAAAGCTCTGAGCGCGGGCAACACAGGCCGCCTTCCATGAATCTCGCCGCCACCGCCCACAGGTCCGACCGCATGCTTTCTGCATGTGTGATCATGCTCGCGGGCGTGCTAGTGACAGCCTTGGTCATGTTGCTCTGGCCGGCTTGGAAGCAAAACCCCGATCTTTCCCACGGGTATTTCGTCCCGGTTATTTTTTTGCTCCTGCTCTTCGAAAGCCGCCGCCGCGGACCGTGGCGCTGGGCGCCTGAGACCACGGGCATAAAACTTCTTCGCATCACCGCCGTCGTCGCCGGTCTTGCGTTGGTTGTGCTCGGCGGACTTTTTGCCGCCGCCGTTGACTGGACGCATCCGCTGGTGGGCCAGACGCTCGCCTCGGCGCTTACGCTCCTGCTCTTCGCCTCGCTCGTCGTGATGGCGGGAGACGGCGTGCGCCTGGTTCCCCTCAACTGGACTTCCCTTGTCGCGATCGGCCTATGGCCGCTCAGCGCGGCGATTCCGCCCGGCACCTATCAACACATCACACTCACCCTGCAACTGGGCGTCACCCAGGTAGTCATCCACGCCCTGCACCTGCTCGGCATTCCTGCCACGACCACCGGCACCGTCATCGAGCTTGCTCGCACCACCGTGGGCGTGGAAGAGGCGTGCAGCGGCGTGCGTAGCCTCATCTCCTGCATCGTGGCCGGTCTTTTTTTCTCAGCCACGCTCGTGCGCAAGCCCTGGGCGCGCGTCCTCCTTGTCGCCTTGGCCGTCCCGCTGGCCATCGGGATGAACATCCTGCGCTCGCTCGCCCTCACGCTCTTCGCCAACGCCGGCATTGATATCGGCGGCGCCTTGCACGACTTCACCGGCTTCGCGGTGCTGGGCGTGACTTCCGTCATATTAGGTGCCCTCGCCCTCCTGCTGGAAGATCGCGGGCCGTCTCCGGTTCCACCGGCCAATCCGACCATCGGCCTCCCCGTCTCGTTGTCCCGTTGGGTGGTTCCCGCCGGGCTGTTGGCAGCGCTGCTGCTTGCCGCCTTTTTCCAACTGAACACCCACGGTTCTTCGCGAGACCAAAAGCCCGCGCCCGACCTTGAGGCCATTCTCCCCGCCAAGGTCGAGGGCTGGAACGTCATCACCGCGCCCGACCTGTATCAATTCGCGTCGATCCTGCAGACCGACCACCTCATTCAACGCAGCTACATCCGCCAGACGGCCTCGGGTTCCGTTGATCAGGTGACCTTTTACGTCGCTTACTGGTCACCCGGCCAGGCCCCCGTCAGTCTCGTCTCCACGCACACACCCGAAGCCTGCTGGCCCGGAAGCGGGTGGGAAACGCAACCCACCCCCGCCGCCGTTTCGCCCTTTCTCACCGGTGGTCTCCTTTACCCGTCGCCGGAATACCGCACGTTCAAAAGCGGCCCCGTCCTCGCCCACGTCTGGTATTGGCACCTATACGAAGGCCGTCCGATCGTGCAGATTGCGCCCAATTCCCCCCTCACCCTGCTCGGGCTGGCCGTCCGCTACGGTTTCCGCAAAGGCGGGGACCAGGTCTTCATCCGCATCTCCAGCAACCGCCCCTGGGGGCAACTCCACGACGATCCCCTCGTGGTTGACATCCTCTCCCGCCTCAAGCCCCTTGGTCTTTACTGACGCCATGCTCTTCCGCCTCACCGCTCGCGAACGCTACGCCATCGGCATCATCGCCTTGCTACTCGCCCTCGGCGTCCTCGGCATCGCCATCTTTTGAAACTTCCCCCGAAGTTCCGGCTCACAGCTCCAGACTCCAGGCTCCTGTCTCATCGGCACAGTATTCCGATTGATTTGCCCGCCGAAAATTCTGAAGCTAAATGCATCTTGTCGATGCTCCCGCGCGTTATAGCTATGAAGTGTCTCACGTCCTTACCTGTCCGTTCGTCCTTTCCGATGCCGATGTCACGCAACACCGGGCGGATGCCTACCGCCCCGCTCGCCCGCGCTTCATGAGTTCACCCGCCGCCATCATTCATCCCGACGACGAAAAACACGCGGTGGACGCGCAGATCCTCCAGCGAGTCGCCGCTGGCGACCAGTCCGCCCTTGGCGAACTCTACGACCGCTTCTCCCGCCCGCTTTTTTCCGCCGCCGTCCGCATCCTCAACAACGCCGCCGAGGCCGAGGACGTCCTCCACGACGTTTTCGTGACTCTCTGGGACAAAGCCGCCGATTTCGAGTCGTCCAAAGGCCACGCCTTCTCCTGGGCGCTCACCCTCACCCGCAACCGCGCCATCGACCGCGTCCGCTCCCGCAAACGCCGCTCCGAAATCCTCGCGCAGGCCCTCCCCGCTGACCTCGGCTACGACGAGGCGGCCGACGACAAGCTCGATTCCGCCGGCAACCTCTGGGTCAAGGAAAAGGCCGCCGCCGTCCGCACCGCCGTCGCCACCCTACCCGCCGACCAGCGCCAAGCCCTGGAACTCGCCTACTTCACCGGACTCACCCAGCAGCAGATCGCCGAAAAACTCTCCGAACCCCTCGGCACCATCAAGGCCCGCATCCGTCGCGCCCTCTTCAAACTCCGCGACGTTCTCTCCCCGCAGCTATGATCGACGAACGCCACCACGAAAACGCCGCCCTCTACGCCCTCGACCTGCTCGAAGGCGCGGAACTCTCCGCGTTCGAATCCGCCCTCGCCTCCGACCGCGAGCTGCGCCGTCTCGTGGAACAGCTCCGCGAGACCTCCGTCAGCCTCGCCCTGCTTGCCCCCCCTGCCGAGCCCTCCGCCTTCCTCCGCGAACGCATCCTGGCCGACGCCGCCGACCGCTCGCCCACCGCCCCCGACCACGTCGTCCCCTTCCGCCTTCCCCTGTGGGCCGGCTGGCCCGCCGCCGCCTGCTTCATCCTCGCCACCGGCTATTTCGCCATCGCGAATTTTAACACCCGCAGCCAATTCAACACCCTTCGCGAGAGCGAACGCCTCTCCCGCATCGAGGTCAAAAACCTCTCCAACCAGCTGGAAGCGGAGCGCCTCATTTCCGTCCGCCAGATCGATTCCCTCCGCCTCACCCAAAGCGACGCCGCGACCCTCCGCTCCTCCCTCGCTTCCGCCATCACGCAGATCGCCGATCTTAAAAATCAAAACGCCCTCGCCGACCTGAAGATCGACTCGCTCGCCTCCCTCGTTGCCAACACCCCCGACGCCCGCGCTATCGCCGTGTGGAATCCCCGCACACAAGAAGGCGTCCTCACCGTCACCAAGCTCCCCGCCTTGGCCGACGGCAAAGACTACCAACTCTGGGTCGTCGATCCCCAATACCCGAACCCCGTGGACGGAGGCGTCTTCCAAGTCGATCCCGCCACCGGCGAAGCCCGCGTGACCTTCAAGCCCAACAGGCCTGTCGCCACCGTCGCCAAATTCGCCGTCTCCCTCGAACGCAAAGGCGGCGTCCCCAAGGCCGAAGGCACGATGATGCTCCTCAGCTACTGAGGCCATCCCCGGTCTTTCCCTCGGCGGTTTCAGCCGCCCCTCGGCTTAATCGTGAAGGCCACGAGCCAAGCTCGCCCCGCCACCGCAGGATTAACGGATTCAATTCGTGGTTAATCCTCTGCCTTCCTCCCTCCGCCTGCTTACTTCTGTCTTGTCCCCCGCCGCGCCTCCGCGAAACTTTCCACCTTATGGTCATCAAACCCAAAGTCCGTGGATTTGTCTGCGTCACCGCCCACCCCGCCGGCTGCGCTGCGCACGTCAACGAGTGGATCGACTACGTGAAAGCCAAAGGCCCCCTCAAAAACGGCCCCAAGAAGGTCTTGGTCATCGGCTCCTCCACTGGCTACGGCCTCGCCTCCCGCATCGGCGCCGCCTTCGGTTCCGGTGCCGCCACCATCGGCGTCTTCTTCGAGCGCCCCTCCGAGCCCGACAAGACCGCCACCCCCGGCTGGTATAACACCGCCGCCTTCACCGCCGCCGCCCAAAAAGCCGGCCTATACGCCAAGAACTTCAACGGCGACGCCTTCTCCGACCAGCTCAAGACCGACGTCCTCGCCACCATCAAACGCGACCTCGGCCAGGTTGATCTCGTCGTTTACTCCCTCGCCTCCCCCCGCCGCACCCACCCCAAGACCGGCGTCACCCACAAATCCGCCCTCAGGCCCGTCGGCCAGTCCTACACCAACAAGACCGTCGATACCGACAAGGGCCTCGTCTCCAGCATCACCATCGAGCCCGCCTCCTCCGCCGAGATCCTCGACACCTCCGCCGTCATGGGCGGCGAAGACTGGGAGATGTGGATCAACGCCCTCGACGAAGCCAAGCTCCTCGCCCCCGGCGCCACCTCCGTCGCCTATTCCTACATCGGACCCGAAGTCACCTGGCCCATCTACAAAAACGGCACCATCGGCCTCGCCAAAAACGACCTCGAACGCGCCGCCAAAGCCATCAACGCCACCCTCAAGGCCCACGGCTACGGCCGCGCCTTCATCTCCGTCAACAAGGCCCTCGTCACCCAAGCCAGCTCCGCCATCCCCGTCGTCCCCCTCTACATCTCGATCCTCTACAAGATCATGAAGGCAAAGGGCACGCACGAAGGCTGCATGGAGCAGATCGACCGCCTCTACCGCACCCAGATGTTTGGCGGCACCGGCCTCGAATTCGACGCCGCCGGCCGCGTCCGCATCGACGACTGGGAAATGCGCCCCGAGATTCAAGCCGAGGTCAACAAACTCTGGCCGCAGGTCACCACCGAAAACCTCGCCCAGCACACCGACATCGCCGGCTACCGCAGCGAGTTCCTGAAACTCTTCGGATTCGGCATCCCCGGCATCGACTACGAAAAAGACATCGCCCCGCACGTCGAAATGCCTGCGTGACGCCGCTCGTCTGAGGCAGGCGTCCTTTTTCTACTTCAAGCGTAAGCCGCGCCCCTAACGACCCCAAGCTCAGCGACGGCGGAGCGTGGCGCGGTAGCTGCACGGTGGAGTGAGAAGAAAGCAACCGAGCGTAGGACGGAGCCACGCACAGACGAGACGGGTTCGAGTCAGAGTTAGAGCATTTTAAATAGAACTGTAACCATTCTGGATTGATGTAGCCGGGGGCGCCGACCCCGGTTGTCTTGGCGTGTTACTCGGACCGGGGTCAACGACCCCGGCTACAACTTTATTTAAAATGCTCTAGCAGCTACCGTGACACGCGGAGCCGTTCGCTGCAGCGCATGGTTAGGTGTGTTGTTACAACAGGTTGTCCGCATGATTTGGAGGAGTCAGAGTGTGGGTGGATGAACAACAAACCGATAGCCAAACCACACGGACAACATGCACGCTAATGCCAAGCTTACGCCTCTGGGTCGAGCCGAG
>JANXRL010000157.1 GCA_025352985.1 Verrucomicrobiota bacterium | reverse complement strand
CGGACCGGGAGGTCCGCCCTCCTGGGTCAATAGCGGTCCATCACGAAAAACATGACCCAGACGAGGCTGATGTTGCCCATTGCAAAAAAGCCGACGAGGAACGGATCGAAGGGCGGCGCGCCTTGCAGAAGGCGGATCGCTACGATGGCGTTAATGCTGCCCGCGAGGATGAGATAATCTTTGCGCCGCTTGTTGGAGCGGGGTGGAACGGGTTTTAACAATTCGCCTTCGACGGCCTGCTGCCGGGCGAGATTGGAGCGGAGGATTTCATCCACGCTCGGAGAGGCGATCAGATGGGCGGTGTTGGCGATCTCGACCGGACGAGCGCCCAGCGCGAACTGGCGGCGGGCGGGAAACAATTCTTCGGACAGGACTTGGGATTCGTGGATCGGGCTCCAATCGTCGGGTTCTGATTCGGGGGCGATCGAGGCGTCGGCCCGAAGCACGCCGATTTCGGCTTTTTGCTTGAGGACGGCAAGGCTGTGCGGGCCGGTCCGCAGGCCGTTTTCCGAAAGGAAAAAGCGGGGGCCGGCCGGCATGGGATCAGGAGGAGACCGGTTGTGAGATCGTGTTGAGTTTCTTGAGAACGGCGGGCGTCAGCAGAGGGACGACGTCGAGCGCGCCGAGGTTTTCCACGAGCTGCTCGGGGCGGGAGGCGCCGAGGATGACCGTGCTGACGTGGGGATTTTTAAGGCACCAGGCGACGCCGAGGCGGGGCAGGGTGGTGTCGAGGTCCTTAGCGAGGGCGGCGAATTTTTTGACGGCGGCGAGTTTCTGCTTCAAGCCTGCGCCGAGGACGGCATCGCGGAGCCATTCCATGCCCGGGGTGTCGAGGCGCGAGCCGGCGGGGACGCCGTCGTTGTATTTGCCGGTCAGCAGGCCGCTGGCGAGGGGCGACCAGATGGTGGTGCCGAGGCCGCGCGCCTTGAAGAGCGGGGCGTATTCTTTTTCGAAGCGGGCGCGGTGGAAGAGATTGTATTGGGGCTGTTCGGTGACCGGTGCGTGGAAGTTGTGCTGGTCGCAGATCGCGAAGGCCTCGGTGAGCTGGGCGGCGGACCATTCGCTGGTGCCCCAGTAGAGGACTTTGCCCTGCACGATCAGGTCGTGCATCGCGCGGCAAGTCTCGGCGATGGGCGTGGCGGGATCGGGACGGTGGCAGTAGTAAAGGTCGAGGTAGTCAACTTGGAGGCGCTTGAGGGCGTCGTGACAGGCTTCGACGAGGTGTTTGCGGGAGAGGCCGGTCTGGTTGGGCTTGTCGTCTTCCCAGCCGAAGAAGGCCTTGGAGGAAACGACGTAGCTGCTGCGCCGCCAGCCGCTTTTTTTGAGGATGTCGCCCATCACGAGCTCCGCTTTGCCGTCGGCGTAGGCCTCGGCGTTATCGAAGAAATTAATGCCGGCGTCGTAGGCGGTGTGGAGGAGTTTCTTGGCGACGGGGTCGCCGATCTGTTTGCCGAAGGTGACCCAGGCGCCGAAGGACAGCGCGCTGACTTGAAGACCGGAGCGGCCAAGGGGGCGGTAGAGCATTGTCATGGTGAAATGACCATGGACCATGGGAACCCAATGTCTAACGGCGAATAAAAAAATCCCGCGCGGCGGCGAGATCGGCGCGCGTCAGGCCGTGTCCGGCCTCGGTCGTATGCAAGGTCACATCGGCGCCGCCGGCGCGGAGCAGGGAGGCGAGGCGGGGCGGGTGGTCGGCGGGCACGATCGGATCGAGGGTGCCGTTGGCCAAGAGCACGCGTTTGCCGGCGAGCGAGGCGGGGGCGGCCGGTTGGTCGAGCACAACCATCGCGCGGAGCAGGACGGCTGCGGCGAGGACTTCGGGGCGGAGCTGGAGGAGAGCGGCGGCGATGTTGGCGCCGTTGGAGAAGCCGACGGCGGTGAGACAAGCGGCGTCGAAGCCGTAGTGTTTCGAGGCGGCGGTGGCGAATTCGGCCAGCGCTAGGGCGCGCGCGCGAATGTCGGCGAGGTCAAAAACACCTTCGGCGAAGCGCCGGAAGAAGCGCGGGGCGCCGCGCTCGGAGACGTCGCCGCGCGGGCTGAGCAAGGCCGAGCCGGGCGAGAGCTGGCGGCCGAGGTCGAGCAGGTCGTTTTCGTCGCCGCCGGTGCCGTGGAGGAGCAACAAGGGGGGGGCGGCAGGATCGGTGCCGGGCACGAAGACGTGCTGGTAGGAAAGCGACATGGCGGTGTGCCTGCGTGGGCGTTGAGATTAACTTAGCTTGGGCAGGCTGGCCTCGATCTCCGCGCGTTGCGGCTCGTATTGCGGCGGCAGCATGAGCTTGCCGCCCAGCGACTCGACCGGCTCGTCGATGGCGAAGCCGGGTGCGTCGGTCGCGATCTCGAAGAGAATCCCCTCTGGTTCACGATAGTAGATGGAGTGGAAATAATTGCGGTCCATGACGGGGCTGGCGTTGAGGCCGAGGGCGCGGACTTCTTCGAGCGCGACCGATTGAGCGGCGTCGTCGGGCGTGCGAAAGGCGACGTGGTGGACGGTGCCGCCGCCTTGAAGACCACGAGGCAGGGAGGGATCAACTAGGAGATCGACAAAAGTCCCCGGTGCGCCGTCGCCGACTGTGAGGCGGGTGCGCAGTCCTTCGGCGGCGATCTGACGGTAGCCCATCGAGGCTGTGAGCAGACCGTGGGTGCGCGTCGCTTCGGGGAGCGCGAGGGTGACGCCGTGGAAGCCGCGAATGCCGTGCGCCTGCGCAATCTCGGGATGCGCCCAAGGTGTGCGCGGGTCGGGAGCGGATGTGGCGACGAGTTCGAGGATGAGTCCGTCGGTATCGGTGAACGTCAGCACGCTTTCGCCGAAACGCGTGGCGATGGGTTTCAACGCGACGCCGTGGGCGTGCAGGCGTTGCTCCCAGAATGGAAGCGTATCGGCGGCCACCGAAAACGACGTGGCGTAGGCTTGGCCGGTTCCGGGGCGCCCGCGCCGCAATCCGGCCCAGGGAAAAAACGTGAGCACTGAGCCCGGCGTGCCGACGTGATCGCCATAGTAAAGATGGTAAGTCGAGGGATCGTCGAAGTTGACGGTCTTCTTGATGAGGCGCAGCCCGAGAACGTTGGTGTAAAACGCGGCGTTGAGGCGGGCGTCGGAGGCGATGGCCGTGACGTGGTGGAGGCCAAGGAGTTTCATGCGGGAACCCTAGCACCCTTCGCGGGGAATTCAAACGGACGACCGGTTCACCCTTGGGAAACGCCCGCCATATCCGCGGAACGGGAGTCGCGCGCCGCCGCGCGGGCCAGGCGCTTCACCCAGAGGACGCGCGCGACGTAAACGACCACCAGCACGTTGAGCGTGAGGAGGCCGACTCGCAGGACCGTCGCGCGGTGGATGATCGCGGTGATCTCGAAGGGCAGGTAGATCATGCCGCCGAACACCGCGAGCCACTCGGCCCAGGCGCGGTTTTTCCAGAGGCCGTAGGCTTCGATGAAACGCGTGCCGGAATAGAGCGCGGCGCCGATCGCAGTGAGGAGAAGCTGCTTGTTGGTGACGAGGCTGGCGCGCTTGAGAAAGATCTGGGCGTAGTGGCTGTCCGGATTGAGCAGGAGGTAGCGGACGATTTTTTCGGCGATCAGGCTGGCGTCGCGGTTGAGCAGGCTCAGCGCGCCGACGCCGGCGGCGAGCACCAAGGCACCCTTCGACGCCTCGAAAAGGGCGACGACATGCAGCCCCCTGGTAAGCCGCGGGGGCAGGGCGGGCGATTTCGTTTTTGAAACGGTCGCGCCCGGCGTGGAGGCTGGCTGCTCAGACGGCATCGATTTTCTGGATGCGCGCGAGGTGGCGGCCACCCTCGAACTCGGTGGCGAGCCAAGTGCGGGTGATCTTGATGGCCTCGGCCTCGGTCACGGTGCGCTGGCCGAGGGAGAGCACGTTGCCGTCGTTGTGGGAGCGGTTCCAGATGGCGACCTGCTCGTTCCAGCAAAGTCCGCAGCGCACGCCTTTGATACGGTTGGCCACGATGGCCTCGCCGTTGCCGGAGCCGCCGAGAACGATGCCGCGCTGGTATTCCTCCTTGGCGACGGCCATGGCGACGGGGCGGATGAAGTCGGGGTAATCGCAGGAGGCGTCCGAATAGGTGCCCATGTCGCGCACGGTGTGTCCGTCGGCGAGGAGCGCGGCCTTGATGGCTTCTTTATACGCGAAACCTGCGTGATCGGAGCCGATGGCGATGGAGAAGGTCTTCATGGAGAAGGGGACGGACGGAGGCAAAGTAAGAAGGGTTGTTTTTCGCATCGGGTCCGGCGGGCAGCAAATCAAAACTCAGGACAATCCCCCGGCCATGGGCGACCGTTGGGGTGGCGGCGGGCAGCTTGCACTGCGGGCGAGGGACTGATTGCCTCTACATTCCTATGGCGGGCTGGATCGCACAAAATCACGACTATCTTTTGTTTTTTGCATTCGGTATGGCGGGCATCGGCGCAGCCATTATCGGGGTGTTGAAGGCGGAGATCGGCGCGCGGCGCAAGATCGAGGTGCGGTTACTCAACAGCGAGGCGCGGTTGCGCACGGTGATCGACAGCATGCCCTTCGATTTCTGGGTGATGGACGACTCCGGCCGCTACGCCCTCATGAACGCGGTCGCGCGCAAAAACTGGGGCGACAATCAGGGCAAGACGCTGGCCGACCTAGACCTGCCGCCCGAGACCCGGAAAATCTGCGAGGACAACAACCGGCGCGCCTTTGAGGGCGAGATCGTGCGGGGCGAGGTGGCGTTTAATCAAAACGGACGCGGCCAGCACGGCTACAACATCGTCGCGCCCGTGCGCGTGGACGGGAAAACCACCGGCATACTCGGCATCAACCTCGACATGACCGAGCGCATCGGCGCCGAGGAGGCGTTGCGCAAGTCCGAGCGCCGGCTCGCCCTGCATGTGCGCCAGACTCCGCTGGCCGTCATCGAGTGGGATCTCGATTTTCGCGTCACGGCGTGGAATCCGGCGGCCGAGCGCATCTTCGGCTTCACGGTCGCGGAGGCGTTGGGGCGGGATGCCATCGGGCTGATCGTGCCGGACGAGGCGCGGGAAAAGGTGATGGAGGTATGGAAGGCGATTTTATCGCACCGCGGCGGCACGCGCAGCACGAACCGCAATCTTACCAAGAGCGGAAAATCCATCCTGTGCGAATGGTATAATACTCCGCTCGTGGATGATAACGGTCAGGTTATCGGCGTTGCTTCGAACACCCAGGACATCACGGATCGTGATGACCTGGAAAAGCAGGTGCGCCAGACGCAGAAGATCGAATCGCTCGGCCAACTGGCGGCGGGAGTGGCGCATGAGTTCAACAATTTGCTCACTCCGATGCTGCTGCGTCTGGAGATGCTTCGTATCGATCGGGCCGGCGATACCTCCCTGCTCGCTGCGCTGCGATCCATCGAGGATGCGATCAATCAGGCGGCGCAGCTCAACCAGCGCATCCTCTCGGTGGGGCAGCGGTCCAATGGGAAACGTGAGCTGCTTCTGCTGAACCCGCTGGTTGACGACACGCTGGGGCTTTTGCGGCACACGCTTGACCGGCGCATCGAGCTGGCGGTGCATCTCTCGCCCGGACTCGGACCGCTTTCCTTGGATCGTGCGCACATCGCCCAGATCGTCGTCAATCTGATCATCAACGCGAGAGATGCCTTGATGCAAAAAATCGAGGAGGGCGCGCCCGCCGGCTGGACGCCGCGCATCGACATCTCGACCTTGCGCATGGAATCGGTCCAGGGTGGCGTCGACGTCTCAAGGGCGCCTTTCGCGCTTTCGTGGCAACGGCTTACCATAGCGGACAACGGCACCGGGATGAGTGCCGAGGTGCGGGCCAAGGCGTTTGATCCATTTTATACGACCAAATCCCCGGGGCAGGGAACTGGGCTCGGTCTGGCGGTGGTTTGGAATGTGGTTAGTAGCCTCGACGGCTGGATCGAATTGGAAAGCAAGCTCGGCAGCGGCACGGTGTTCCATGTTTATTTCCCAGTCCCGACCGCGCCACCGTCGGGAATGATTGCTCTCGGCAAATCCGGAGGGCCGGGCCTTGCGCCGGTTGAAGGTGAGGCAGGAATACGCATTCTTCTGGTTGAGGACAACGTGACGGTGGCGGAGACGATCAACGTTCTGCTCACACGCACCGGTCACGCCGTGACCTATGCCCAAAACGGCGAGGAGGCGTGGGAACTTTTCCGCATGCGCGAGAAGAGTTTTGATCTTATCCTGACCGACGAAAACATGCCGGTGCTGAGCGGGACAGAATTATTGCGGCGCTTGCGTGACGCCGGGCACAAGATCCGTGTGGTGGTGGTGAGTGGTCATCTTGGCGAAGAAAAAACGGATGAACTCAATCGCCTCGGCGTGGATGGGATTCTGCACAAGCCCTTCCTCCCAAAAGAGCTTTTTGCGATTCTAAAGTAATCAGCCGGCCTAGGTGTCCGGTCCGGCAGGGGATTTTTTAGATCGCGTGAATCGCGCTCTTGCTGACGGCCATGGCGGCTTCTTTCACGGCTTCCGACATGGTCGGGTGGGCGTGGACGGTGCGGGCGAGATCTTCGGCGCTGCCGCCGTATTCCATGTGGGTGACGATCTCGCTGATAAGCTCGCCGGCGTTTTTGCCGAGGATCTGGGCGCCGAGGATTTTGTCGGTCTTGGCGTCGGCGATGATCTTGACGTAGCCGTCGCCGGCGTCGTTGGCGAGGGCGCGGGCGTTGGCGGCGAAGTTGAACTTGCCTACGTTGATCGCGATGCCCTTGGCCTTGGCGGCGTCTTCCCCCAAGCCGACCGAGGCGACTTCGGGATCGGTGTAGATGATGGCGGGCATGAGGTCCCAATTAATGTGGCCGGGCTTGCCGGCGATCCATTCGGCGACGGCGACGCCGTCTTCCTCGGCTTTGTGGGCGAGCATGGGACCGTCGATGACGTCACCGATCGCCCATACGCCGGGAGCGGTAGTCTTGAGGTGGGCGTCCACCTTGATGCGTTTTTTGTCGGTGAGCTCGACGCCGGCCGCGGCGAGATCGAGGTTGTCCGCGTAGGGGCGGCGGCCGACGGCGACGAGGACTTTGTCGGCGGGGAATTCGAGGATCTTGCCGTCGCGCTCGGCGGTGAGGATGCCGTTCGCAAAG
The DNA here is from genome assembly GCA_025352985.1 of Verrucomicrobiota bacterium. Classification (GTDB taxonomy): domain Bacteria; phylum Verrucomicrobiota; class Verrucomicrobiia; order Opitutales; family Opitutaceae; genus Rariglobus. The sequence goes on along the minus strand of JANXRL010000157.1, from coordinate 51,621 downwards.
CCGGTGACTTTGGCGCCGCACTCGATCTTGAGGCCTTGTTTTTGAAGGATGCGGGTGAAGTTGCGGGCGATGTCGTCATCGTAGGTGGCGGCGATCTTCGGGAGGAATTCGACGATGGTGACGTCGGCGCCGAGGCGGGCCCAGACGGAGCCGAGTTCGAGGCCGATGGCGCCGCCGCCCACGACCACGAGTTTCTTGGGGACGGCGGAGAGCGCGATGGCGTGGTCGGAGGAGATGATGGTCTCGCCGTCGAACTTCATGAAGGGCAGCTCGACGGGGGCGGAGCCGGTGGCGATGACGATGTTTTTGGCAGTTAGTTGCTGGTCACCGACGGCCACGGTGTTGGCGGAGGTGAACTTGGCCTCGCCGGTGAGGACGGTGACTTTGCGGGCTTTGGCGAGGGCGGCGACGCCGCCGGTGAGCTTGGAGACGATGCCGTCCTTTTTCTTGAGCATCGCGGGGACGTCGATGGAAACGCCGTCTATCTTGATGCCGTGCTCGCCGGCGTGTTTTTGCGCGAACAGAAAATGTTCGGAGGAGGCGAGGAGGGCTTTGCTCGGGATGCAGCCGACGTTGAGGCAGGTGCCGCCGAGGGTGGCGCGTTTGTCGATGAGGGCGACCTTGAGGCCGAGCTGGGCGGCGCGGAAGGCGCACACATAGCCGCCGGGGCCGGCGCCGATGACAATGAGGTCGAAGGATTGGGGGGAAGAAGAGGAAGACATTTTAGTCACAGAGGGCACAGAGCCTAGACACAGAGGACACGGAGGGAGGAGGTGGAATCAGGAGAGGAAATCCGAAGATTGGCTCTGTGGACTCTGGGTCCTAGCTCTGTGTTCTCTGTGACTAAGGATTGAGCATTTTAGACACTGAGGAGGAGGCGGGAAGGGTCTTCGATGGCCTGTTTCACTTTTACGAGGAAGGTGACGGCTTCTTTGCCGTCCACGAGGCGGTGGTCGTAACTGAGGGCCAAATACATCATGGGGCGGATGACGACCTGGCCGTTGACGGCCATGGGGCGGTCGTTGATGGCGTGGAGGCCGAGAATGGCGCTCTGGGGGGCGTTGATGATCGGGGTCGAGAGCATCGAGCCAAAGATGCCTCCGTTGGTGATGGTGAAGCAGCCGCCTTCGAAGTCGGGGAGGCTGAGTTTGCCGTCACGGGCTTTTTTGGCGACTTCGCCGATGGCTTTTTCGATGCCGGCCATGTCGAGTTTGTCGCAGTCGCGCACGACGGGGACAACGAGACCTTTCTCGGTGGAGACGGCCATGCTGATGTCGAAGTAGTGGTTTTGAATGATCTCGTCGCCGTCGAGCTGGGCGTTGATGGCGGGGACTTCCTTCATGGCGTGGACGGCGGCTTTGGTGAAAAAGGACATGAAGCCGAGCTTCACGCCGTTCTTCTTGACGAAGTCGTCCTGGTATTTGGCGCGGAGGGCCATGACGGCGGACATGTCCACTTCGTTGAAGGTGGTGAGCATGGCGGCTTCGTGCTGGGCGGATACCAGGCGCTTGGCGATGGTTTGGCGGAGCTTGCTCATCTTTACGCGGGAGCGGCGGCCGACGGCGGGTGTGGAGATGACTGGGGTGGAGGAGGGAACGGACGAGGCGGGAGCGGCGGAGATGGCGGCGGAGACGGCGGAAGCGGTGGGCGCGGCGGCGGCGGCGAGGACGTCGCCCTTGGTAACGCGGCCGGCTTTGCCCGTGCCGGAGATGTTGGCGGGGTCGATGCCGGTTTCGGCGGCGACGCGGCGGACGGCGGGGGATTGTTCGGCGGACTTGGCGGCGGAGGATGCCGGAGCGGAAGGAGCGGCGGGTTCGGCGGTGGCGACGGAGGGGTCGATCACGGCGACGATTTCGCCGATTTTAACTTCGGTGCCGGGCTGGACTTTGAAGGTGATTTTACCGGCGGAGTCGGCGAGACCTTCGGAGGTGATTTTGTCGGTTTCCAACTCGAAGAGGGGCTGGTCTTTTTTGACGATAGCGCCGTCGGCGACGTGCCACTTGGCGAGGACGCCTGAGTTGATGGATTCGCCGAGAGGCGGGATTTTGACTTCGATGAGGGACATTTAGAAAGCTGAGAGTTGAGAGCTGAGAGTTGAGAGCCGGAAGCGAGTTAGAGCGTGAACGCGTCTTTGAGGAAGGCGGCGAGTTCGCGTTTGTGGACGGCGAGGGAGCCGACGGCAGGGGAGGCGGAGGCGTCGCGGCCGGCGTAAACCGCTTTGCGTCCGAAGACTTCCTCGATCTGCGGGGCGATGAAGCTCCACGCACCGTTGTTCTGCGACTCTTCCTGACACCAGACGAGTTTCGCCTTGCCGTGGGCGGCGGCGATTTCGGTGAGCTTGCCGCGGTTGAGCGGATACAACTGCTCTAAGCGAACGAGGGCGGTGTCGGTTATCTTGTTGGCCATGCGGTAGGCATCGAGGTCGTAGTAAACTTTGCCTGAGCAGAGGATGAGGCGTTTGGCTGTCTTTGGAGCCTGGGGATCGTCGATGATTTCTTGGAAGGAGCCGGTGATGAATTCGTCGATCTTCGAGGTGGCGGCGGGGAGGCGGAGGAGCGACTTGGGCGCCATTACGATGAGGGGTTTGCGGAAATCGCGTTTCATCTGGCGGCGGAGGGCGTGGTAGTAGTTCGCCGGGGTGGTGATGTTGGCGACCTGCAGGTTGTCCTCGGCGCAGAGTTGGAGGAAGCGTTCGAGGCGGGCGGAGGAGTGCTCGGGCCCCTGGCCTTCGTAGCCGTGGGGGAGGAGGAGGACCATGCCGCTCATGCGCTGCCACTTCGATTCGGAGGAGGCGATGAACTGGTCGATGACGACTTGGGCACCGTTGGCGAAATCGCCGAACTGGGCTTCCCAGATGCAGAGCATGCGGGGGTAGTCGAGCGAGTAGCCGTAATCGAAGCCTAGGACGGCGGCTTCGGAGAGGTGGGAGTTATAAACGCAGAAGCGCTCCTGCTTGTCTTCGAGATTGAGGAGAGGGACGTATTTTTCGCGGGTCTCGAAATCGTAGAGGACGGCGTGGCGGTGGCTGAACGTGCCGCGTTCGCAGTCCTGTCCGCTGAGGCGGACGGGCGTGCCTTCGACGAGCAAGGTGCCAAACGCGAGGGCTTCGCCGAAGCCCCAGTCAACCGGGCCGTTTTCCTTGTGGGCTTGGATGCGGGTTTCGAGGAAGCGCTTGATCTTGGGATTAACTTTGAAGTTGGCGGGGATCTTGGTGAGGCCGGCGACGACCTTGTCGATGACTTCGGCGGAGACGCCGGTGGGCACGGGAACGTGGCTGTAACCGGGTTGGTAGATGGCGCTGGAGCCGCGGAGCGGGTCGCCTTTTTCGCCGGCGGCGAGGCGAGCGGCCTCGACGGCCTTGGCCTTGTCGAAGGCGGCGTCCATGGCGGCGGTGTATTCGGCTTTGATGGCCTCGACACCGGCGGCGTCCACGGTGTCTTCCTTGACGAGACGCTCGGCGTGAGTGGTCGAGATGAGCGGGTGGGCGGCGATCCTCTTGTAGAGGACGGGCTGGGTGAAGGCGGGTTCGTCGGACTCGTTGTGGCCGTGGCGACGGTAGCAATACATGTCGATCACGACGTCGCGCTGGAATTTCACGCGGAAGTCGAGGGCGAGGCGGGTGACGTAGCAGACGGCCTCGGGGTCGTCGCCGTTCACGTGGAAGATCGGGGCCTCGATCATCTTGGCGACATCGGTGCAGTAGCGGGTCGAGCGGGCGTCAGCGGGGAGCGTGGTGAAACCGATCTGGTTGTTGATGACGAAGTGAACGGTGCCGCCGGTGCGGTAGCCGGGGAGCTGGGAGAAGTTGAGCGCCTCGGGGACGACGCCCTGACCGGCAAAGGCGGCGTCGCCGTGTATGAGGAAAGGAAGCACGCGGCGGCGCTCGACGTCGCCGCGGATGCGCTGGCGGGCGCGGGCCTTGCCCTCGACGACCGGATTGACGATCTCGAGGTGGGACGGGTTGGCGGCGAGGCGGACCTCGATGGTCTTGCCGCTCACGGTCTTCAGCTCGGCTTCGTAGCCGAGGTGGTATTTCACGTCTCCGTCGCCGCCGACGGAGTGGGGGATGTAGTTTTCGGAGAACTGCTCGAAGAGAACTTCAAAGGGCTTGCGAAGGATGTTGGTGAGGACGCTGAGGCGGCCGCGGTGGGCCATGCCCATGACAATCTCTTCCACGCCGAGGTCGGGACAATGCTCGATGAGCGCGTCGAAGGCGGCGATCATGGTTTCTCCCCCTTCAAGCGAGAAGCGCTTCTGGCCGACGAAGCGGGTGTGGAGGAATTTCTCGAAGAGCTCGGCCTTGAAGAGGCGGCGGAGGATGCGGACCTTCTGGTCGCGGGTGAAGGAGGGGCGGTTGTGCGAGGCCTCCATGCGGGCCTGGAGCCAGTCGCGGGCGTCGAGATCCTGCATGTGCAGGTATTCCACGCCGATGTGACCGCAGTAGGTTTCGTTGAGGGAAGTGATGAGCGAGCGGAGCTTCATCTGGCCGCCGCCTTTGAAGTTTCCGACGGCGAAGGAGACGTCGAGGTCGGTGTCGGTCAGGCCGAAGTGCTGGTAGTTAAGGCGCGGGAATGGGGCGGGCGGCGGGCTGAGCGGGTCAAGGTGCGCCTGCATGTGGCCATGGGCGCGGTAGGCGTTGATGAGGCGCAGGACCTGGGCCTGCTTGGAGCTGTCGATGACGGACAAGGTGGCGCCCGCGCCGGCGACGGCGTTGAGGCTGGTGCCGTTGCTGCCGAGGCTGAAACCTTGGAAAAAGGCGCGCCAGGTGGGATCGACGGCGTCGGGGTTTTCGAGCCAGGCGTTGTAGGCCGCCTCGATGACATCGGAGTTGGCGCGCGTGGGGAGGGTTAGGGAGTTCATGGAGACGAAAAGAAAAGCAAACCGGCACAACCTCGGGGGTGGGAGCGCACAGCTTGCTTTTGAGGACTAGAGTGATGGAAAGTTGCGCTTAACGTGAATCATCGCCTGACTTTACTCAAGCGTGTTCCCGCCGTTTGCCCGGCTGCGCGTGCGATGTGAATTTTTCTAACCTACCGACAAGCAAAATATAATTAGTTATTATGATACAGATGGAGACAAAGATCAAAGCGTCGCTAATGACACTCTTGGCCGGTATTAAATCTTCTCATGGTGATGTGATCGCCTCGGAGATGCTAAAGCTGGACGATTTTGTGGAGAAAGGGCGGGACGCCCTTCATCCACAACTCGTTCATTTTCTTGAGAAAAGAAGTTATGCTAAGGCGGTGATGTTCTTGGGCGGAGAAAGCGATATCCCCGTCGGGATCTGTGGCGGACGGGCGGGCCGCAAGGAGTCCTGAAACGCACCTTTGGGATGAAATAAAGCGCGACCAAGCTGCTTCACAACCATGAGCAAAGACAAGATTCCGACGGATGGCGGGCGAGACCTGGAGCACAATCCGTTTGCCGCTTTGGGCAGTTTTGGATTCTCAAATCTGCCTGCAGGACCGGTTGCGCAGCCTCAGTCAAAGTCAGATACGGCTTCCGCGCCGGTCAAGAACCGGGGGCGGGTGGATGTGTTGCGCTCCACTGCCGGGCGCGGTGGGAAGGCCGTGACGGTGGCCAAAAACTTTACCGGCATCGGCCTGCCGGAGAAGGAGTCGCTTTGCAAAAAAATGCGTTCGGCGGCCGGGTGCGGCGGGACCGTGAAGGACGGTCAGATCGAGATTCAAGGTGACCAACGCGAGGTGGTCGCGCGCATTCTTGCCGAGGCGGGATTCCGGCCGGTGATGGCCGGCGGATGAGCGGTCTGCAATGTAGGTGCCTGCCTGCAGGCGATTGCGATCATCGGGAGCAAGCTCGCTCCTGCGTAATACTCAGGCGGACAATCCTGCGGCGAGGGCGAGGGCGCTCTTGGCTCGGTTCAGAATGTAGAGGTGGTAGCCGGGCGCGCCGTGGGAGAGGAGATCGCGTATCTGGGTGAGCGCCCAGTCGATGCCGATGATCTCGACGACGTCGGGATTTGCCTCGGCGACTTCGAGACGGCGGGCGAGTTGCGCGGGCAATACCGAGCCGGAGAGTGTCGCGATGCGTTGGATTTGTTTCACCGAGAGGACCGGCATGAGACCCGGGACGATGGGGACGGTGATGCCGCAGGCGTGGCATTTATCGACGAAGCGATGGTAGATGGCGTTGTCGAAGAAGAGCTGGGTGGTGATGAACGCGGCGCCGGCATCTACCTTGCGCTTGAGGGCGTCGAGGTCGGCTTCGAGGGAGACGGCTTCGGGGTGTTTCTCCGGGTAGCCGCCGACGCCGAGACAGAAGTCGGGGTGGCGGTTTTTGAGGAGCGTGACGAGTTCGCTGGCGTAGCGCAGGCCGTCGGTCGAGACGGTGAATGCGGAAGCTCCTTTCGGCGGGTCGCCACGGAGCGTCATGATGTTGCGGAAGCCGTTTTCGTAAATGCGGTCGGCGATGGCGGCGAGTTCATCGCGGGAATGACCTACGCAAGTCAGATGGGGCATCACGGTGAGGCCGAAATCGCGGCGCAGGAAATCGCTGACTTGGGCGGTGCGTTCGCGGGTGCTGCCGCCCGCACCGTATGTCACGGAAACGAAATCCCACGGGATGGTCTTGAGCGCGGTCGCGGTCTGGCGCAGGGCTTCTACGCCGGCGTCATCTTTGGGCGGGAAAAATTCCAGCGAGCGGAGCGGGCGGTTTTCGGCGAAGAGCGCGGAGATTGGCCGATCTGGATTCATTTACGTATCAATATATGCGTATCTATTGATTTGTTGGCAAGCCGTGAGTGAATTAGGCGGAAGTGAGTTCTCGGTCTTTTTCGGTCTTCAGGCGCAACTGGCCGCAGGCGGCGTCGATGTCGTGGCCTTTTTCGCGGCGGAGGGTCACGGAAATACGGGCGGCGCGAAGGACGTCGGCGAAGCGTTCCTGGCGGGTGATCGAGGGGCGTTTCCAAGGCAGACCTTCCACGGTGTTGTAGGGGATCAGGTTGACGTGGGCGTGGAGGTCGCGGGCGATGTCGCGGAGTTTTTCGGCCTGATCGAGCATGTCGTTGACCTCCTCGATAAGGATAAATTCCAACGTGACCATGCGGCCGTGTTTCTCGTTAAACGCCTTGATGGCGGGGAGGAGTTTTTCGAGCGGGTAGGCCTTGTTGACGGGCATGATCTTCTCGCGGACTTCGTCGGTCGCGCCGTGGAGCGAGATGGCGAGGCGGATGCCGAGCGGCTCCTCGGCGAGCTTGAGGATTTTGGGAACGAGTCCGCTGGTCGAAAGCGTGATGCGGCGCGCGCCGACACCGAGGCCCCACTCGGCGTTCACGATGGTGAGGGCGCGGATGATGTTGTCGTAGTTGGCGAGCGGTTCGCCCATGCCCATGACCACGATGTTGTCGAATGAGGCCAGCTCCATGCGGGCGCGCGGCGTGCGGGCGTCCTCGCGGTAGCAGACTTGAAGAAGCTGGGCGACGATCTCGCCGGCGTTGAGGTCGCGTTTGAGTCCGGCGAGGCCGGAGGCGCAGAACACGCACGCCATCGCGCAGCCGACCTGGGTTGAAATGCAGATGGTCTTGCGGGATTCATCCAGACCGACGCCTTCCTGCGGGACGCGGATGATGACGGTTTCGATGAGCGACTTGTCACCCATTTCGAGGAGGAGCTTGTCGGTGACGTCGGTGGATTGTTTGCCGGATACGAGGGACGCAGGCATGAGGTCAAACGTCTCGTCGAGCCACGTGCGGAGCGGCTTGGAGAGGTTGGTCATGTCGTCCCAGGTGCGGGCGCGTTTTTTGTAAACCCACTCGAGGATTTGTTTCGCGCGGAAAGCCGGCTCGCCCTTTTCGCGCAGGCGCGCGGTGAGGGAGTCGAGGGTTTCACCGGTGAGCGGCGGCTTGGCGGGCGTGTATTTCATCTGAGTGAAGCAGGAGAAGGTTGAGCGTCGGGTGGCGGACGGCAACGACTGAGTGCCTGTGTTTGGGCTTTCCTCCCCACCCTTGGCTCTCAACTCTTGGCTTTCGTTTCCCCTGATGAAAATCCTCCACCGCCATATCTTCGCGAGCGTGCTGTTCTCCTGCGCGGTCGCGGCAGGGTTGTTCGCCTTCGTGCTGATCGTGGGCAACGCGTTCAAGGATTTGATCGGCTACATGCTGGCGGGGCAGCTTTCCGGTTTCGCGGTCATGAAGCTCCTCGTGCTGCTCGTGCCTTACGTGTGCGTTCATGCGCTGCCCATGGGGATGTTGACAGCGGTGCTTTTGGTGCTCGGACGAATGTCGTCGCAGCAGGAAATCACGGCGATGCGCGCGGCGGGGCTGAGCCTGGGCTATGCGGCGCGTCCGATTTTCATCATCGCGGTGATCGGTGTAGTGGTGGGGCTGGGCATCAATTGCTACTACATGCCCTTGGCGCGCACGGCCTACCGCGACACCTTGAGCGAGGCGGTGCGGAAGAACCCGCTGAACTTTATCGTGCCCAAGACATTCATCCGTGATTTTCCCGGAGTGGTCGTTTTTGTTAACCGGAAAGATGGCGAGAACCTGAAGGACTTCTGGCTGTGGCAGCTGGACGATCAGAAGCGGGTGAAATTCTTTGCCCGCGCCCAGTCCGGTCATGTGGACTACGTCGAGTCGGACAACAAGATGGTGCTCACCTTGTCGAATGTCTCGGTCGAAACCCGTGACGAAAAAAATCCGGAGGACTTCTCTGCGCCACATCCCATTGGCACGTCCGACCAGATGTCGGTGGACCTCAAACTCGACAACATTTTCGGCAAGCAGAGCTTCAACCGTAAGCTAAGCTGGCTGACGTTCGGGCAGTTGCTGGACGAGCGCCAACGACTCGAGGCCTCGAAGGCTCCGTTGAATCAGCGCATGCCGGTCTCGATTGCGTTGCATGAGAAGATCGCCAACGCGTTTACGATTCTGGCATTCACCATCATCGCGATTCCGTTGGGCGTAAAAATCTCGCGCAAGGAAACCACCGCCAACCTGGGTCTGGCGCTGGTGCTGGCGTTAGGTTACTACTTCCTGAATGTCATTGTTGGCTGGCTCGACAAGCAGCCCGCGCTTCGGCCCGACCTCCTACTATGGGTCGCGCCGGTGCTGACAATAACGCTCGGGACTTGGCTTTTCCGGCGGGTGGGGCGGGCTTGAGGGACAAGAATCGCGAGCAAGCCGCTCCGGCGTCAGGCGTCGATCACCGGGACTTCATACTGCGCGATCACGGAGTCGTGAGTGGCAAGCACGAGTCCTTCGGCCAACGCTTGGGCGATCAGCATGCGGTCAAACGGATCGCCGTGAATCGCGGGCAGCGTGAACGTGCGTGCGGCGTGCACCGTGGTGACGGAGAGTGGCTCGAAGCCATCGGCTTCAAGCAAAGCGACGAAATCACCGTCGATGCGGAGCTTGCCCTTGCCGACCTTCAGGCCGATTTCCCAGACGGAGGCGGCGCTAAAGTAAACCTCGTTTGCCGGATCTGCTATGGCCGCGCGGGCGGGGAGGGCTACGCGCTGCGGGTTTTCCAACCACCACAACAAGACGTGCGAATCGGCGAGGATTCTCATTTCGGATCTTCGGCTACGCGCTGGGCCGGTTGATCGCTATCAGTCGGATAAAGCGACGTCTGCGTCATCTCGGTTTCGAGTGCCGTATCGGGTTCCCAAGCGTCGGACGTTTCGTGGATATTACCCTTAAGCTGACCTCCAACCCGTGGCTTTCGGGCGACGACGTAAGGGATGATTTTAACCAAGGGTTTGCCGGCTTTGGCCAAGATAATCTCTTCGCCTGCCGCCGCCCGTTCGACGATCCGAGAGAGATGCGTCTTGGCGGCTTGGATGTTGATCATCTTCATGATGACAGCAGACCAGACTTGGTCTGGTCTGCTGTCAAGAAGGCGTTTATTACGCTGCGTTTTACGCTTTGGACAAGGCTCGGTTGAGGGCGCTGACGACGGCCTTGATCGAGGCGAGTTCGATATTGGTATCGATGCCCGCTCCGAAGAACGTGGCGCCGCGCTCCGTCTTGATCTGGATGTAGGAAACGGCGCGCGCCTCGGCTCCGCTGCCGAGCGAGTGTTCGGAATAGCTCATGAGTTCGAACTTCGGCAGGCCGGCGGCACGCAGCGCCTGCACGAAGGCGTCGATGGGGCCGTTGCCCGCGCCGGTGACGATTTTTTCCTGACCGTAGGCGAGCAGGTCGGCATGGCAGGTGACCGTGCTGGTGCGCTTGATCGTGCGGAATTCCTTCAACGCGACCGGCGTGGAGCGTTCGATGTATTCGCTGACGAACACGTCGTGGATGTCCTGCGGTGCGAGCTCGGCGCCCTTCGAATCGGCGAGGTCGTTGACGATCTTGCCGATTTCCTTGTGCATGAGCTTGGGTAACTGGTAGCCGAAATCGTTTTCGAGGATGTAGGCGACGCCGCCTTTGCCGGACTGCGAGTTGATGCGGATGATAGCCTTGTAGCTGCGGCCGATGTCGGCGGGGTCGATCGGGATGTAGAGCACGTCCCACGCGCGGTCGGGTTTTTGGAACGGCCACGATTTCTTGATGGCGTCCTGGTGCGAGCCGCTAAACGCGGTAAACACCAACTCGCCTGCGTAGGGATGGCGCGGATGCACCTCCATGCGCGTGCAACGCTCGTAGGTCTCACGGATGCCGTTGATGTCCGAGAAATCGAGGTTCGGGTGGATGCCGTGCGTGTAGAGGTTCAGCGCGACCACGACCAGGTCGAGGTTGCCGGTGCGCTCTCCGTTGCCGAAAAGCGTGCCCTCGACGCGGTCCGCGCCGGCGAGGAGCGCCAGCTCGGTGGCGGCGACGCCGGTGCCGCGGTCGTTATGCGTGTGCAGGGAGATGATGGTGACGTCGCGGCGCGTGAGATGCGTGGACATCCACTCGATCTGGTCGGCGTGGATGTTGGGCGTCGCGTATTCAACGGTCGCAGGGAGGTTGAGGATGATCTTGTTGGCGTTCGTGGGCTGCCACGCGTCGGTGACGGCCTCGCAAATCTCCAAGGCGAACTCCAGCTCGGTGCTCGTGAAGCTCTCGGGCGAATACTCCAGACGCAGGCGTGTGCCGGCGTCGATCAAGGACTGGCCGTGTTTCTTGAGCAACGAAACGCCTTTGACGGCGATGGCCACGATATCGGCCTTGGACGCGCCGAAGACGTAGTCGCGTTGCTTGGGCGACGTGGAGTTGTAGAGGTGGAAGATGACGTTCTTCGCGCCCTTCAAGGCTTCGAGCGAGCGCGTGATGAGTTCCTCGCGGCACTGGCAGAGGATCTGGATAGAGACGTCGTCGGGGATGTGTTTTTCCTCGATGAGGCGGCGGCAGAAATCGAATTCTATCTGCGAGGCGGAGGGGAAGCCGACCTCGATTTCCTTGAAGCCGATCTTCACGAGCAGATCGAAGTATTCGAGTTTCTCCTCGACGCTCATGGGCTGGGCGAGCGCCTGGTTGCCGTCGCGGAGATCGACGCTGCACCAGACGGGGGCGTGGGTCAGCACGCGCGAAGGCCACTGGCGGTTGGGCAAATCAACCGGAGGGAACGGGCGGTATTTTTTGACGGGAGCGGATTGCATTGGCGAAACAACTAAACATTAAAACAGGATGGTTTACACCGTTAAAACCTCGCTGCCGGCGAGGTCGGCAGCAGGCGCGGGACTTAACAGCGGACGCACAATCAGCCGCGCTCGCGGCCCTCTCGGATCGTGCGTCTAGATAAGTCGAAGCGTCTGAATGATGGCGTGCATCAAGATGTGTTAGTTATCCGTTGGCTGAAGTTTAAGTCAAGGAAGGCGTTCCCGGGGACATGGGTTGACGCAAGCCTGTCAAAGCGCGGTGTGTCGCAGGCGGAGGGCGTTGGCGACTACACTGATCGAGCTGAGACTCATCGCCACGCCGGCGAGCATGGGGCTGAGGAGCCAGCCGGTGAATGGGTAAAGAAGGCCCGCCGCCACGGGGATGCCGAGGCCGTTGTAGAAAAACGCGAAGAACAGGTTTTGTTTGATGTTGCCCAGCGTGGCGCGGCTCAGGTGGACGGCTTTCACGATGGCGCGGAGGTCGCCTTTTACGAGGACGAGGCCGGCGCTTTCCATGGCGACGTCGGTGCCCGTGCCCATGGCGATGCCGATGTCGGCAGCGGCGAGCGCGGGCGCGTCGTTGAGTCCGTCGCCGGCAAACGCGACCACTTCGCCGCGCGCCTGGTGCTCGCGGACGATCTCCTGTTTGCGGGCTGGCGTTACGCCGGCGTGGAAGCCATCGAGGCCGAGTTCAGTGGCGACGGAGCGGGCAGTGGCCTCGCGGTCGCCGGTGACCATGAGGATTTTCAGGCCGAGGCGGTGGAGTTCACGGATGGCTTCAGGCGTGCTCGATTTGATTGGGTCGGCGAGCGCGATGGTGCCAGCTAAGACGCCGTCGAGGGTGACGCCGACGAGGGTCGAGATTGACGGGGTATCGGCTTTTTCGGGGGCGCGGCCGACCTGCACGTGGCGATTGTTGACGCGGGCGTTTACACCTTGGCCGGGTTCGGCCTTGAAATCGGAGGCGGGCGCGAGGGTGAGGTTACGCTCCTTCGCGGCGGCGACGAGGGCACGGGCGAGCGGGTGTTCGCTGGGGGATTCGGCGGAAGCGGCGAGGGTGAGGAGGTCGTTTTCGGAGGTGTTGTTTTCGGGATGGATTGAGACCACGCGGGGTTTGCCTTCAGTGAGTGTGCCGGTCTTGTCGATCAGGACGGTGGTGGCGACGACGAGGCGTTCGAGGGCGGCGGCGTCCTTGACGAGGACGCCGGCCTGCGCGCCGCAGCCGAAGCCGGTGATGAGCGAGACGGGCGTGGCGAGCCCGAGCGCGCACGGGCAGGCGATGATCAGGACGGCGACGGCGTTCACGAGCGCGGGTATGAGCGCGGGTGCCGGGCCGAGCTTCAGCCAGAGGACGAAGGTGAGCGCGGCGATCCCGACGACGGCGGGCACGAACCAAGCGGAGACGCGGTCGGCGAGACGCTGGATGGGCGCTTCGCTTTCCTGAGCCTCTTCGACGAGCTTGATGATTTGGGCGAGGAGGGTGTCGTGACCTACGCGCTCTGCGCGGAAGAGAAAGGAGCCGGTGGTGTTGAGCGTGCCGGCGCTGAGTTTGGCGCCGGTTTTTTTGGCGATGGGATCGGGCTCGCCGGTGAGCATGGATTCGTCCACGTCGCTTGAGCCTTCGGTGAGGGTGCCGTCCACGGGAATTTTTTCGCCGGGGCGGACGCGGAGGAGGTCGGCGACAACGATGTCGGCGAGCGGGACGTCTTCTTCGCGACCGTCGCGCACACGGTGGGCGGTGGCGGGCGCGAGGTCCATCAGGGCGTGGATGGCGGCGTCGGTGCGGGCGTGGGCGCGTTGTTCAAGGATCTGCCCGAGTAGGACGATGGTCGTGATGAAGGCGGTGGCCTCGAAGTAGAGCGGCACGCCGTGGATGCCGCGCAGGTTTTCCTGAAACGAGTCGCCGAAGAGCACGGCGGCGACGCTGTAGAAATACGCCGCGCCCGTGCCGGTGACGGTGAGCGTGAACATGTTGGGGTCCAGTTCGCGCAGGGATTTCCACCAGCGGCCGATGAAGAACCAGCCGCTCCAAAAAAAGACGGGCGTGGTGAGCGCGAGCTGCAACCAGCCGTTAGGGGCGGGCGGCAGTCCGTGAAAGGCGTGGGGGAAAAGCATGCCGCCCATTGCGAGGACGAGGACGGGAATCGTGAGGGCGAGGGCGGCCCAGAAGCGCGGACGCAGCACGCGTTCGTGCGGCAAGCCCATGTAAACGGGAGCGTCGGGGGCGGGAGTGTCGTTGGGAGGAGAAGCTGCGTGGTGGTGGTTGTGCATATCGCCTATTAGACGGAGACAGCCAAAAAACCTTACGGTTCGCAGTCGCAGTCGAGGCACGCGCCTGAAGTGCAGTCGCCGCAGAAAGAGACAAGCTTGGTGCGGAGAGTCGCGCGGGCGCGGTGGAGGGCGACGCTCGCGGCGTTGGCGGTGAGCCCGAGGGAGGTGGCGACGGCGGAGACGGATTCGTCGCCGAGTTCGGCGCGACGGATGAGTTCGACTTGGGCGTGCGGAAGCGTGGCGACAAGCGGTTCGAGACAGCGGCAGAGTTGGCGCGCGGTTTCCGCGGGCGCGAGCGTGAGGGTGTCGTCGGCCCAGCGGTGTTCGTGGTCGGTGGCGGCCCGGCGGGCGCGGATGTGGTCGATCAGCGCGTGGCGGAGGAGCTGGTGAAACCACGGCACAAGGCGTTCGTCGTCGCGGAGCATGCCGGCGGAGGCGAGAGCCTTGGCGAAGCCGTGCTGGAGGAGATCCTCGGCGTCGGCATGGTCGCTGCCGAGACGGGCGGCAAGGAATCCGAGTAATTCTTCCCGTCGGGCGAGCAGCGGGGCTAAGATGTCATAATCTGGAGGCATTGGACAGAGAGGGAGAATGTTTACTCTAAAGTATGTCGATGGAATGACTCGTGCGCACAAAAAAGCTGCCTCGGTTGGGGGCAGCTTGGGTGGACTGGACAGATGGTCGATGCGCTCAGGCCTCGGGGTGTCGGTTGGAATCACATCCCGCAGGCCTGCTGGCAGCGGGGATTGTTTTTGAGCAATTCTGGCGTGCAGGTAACGATCCGGGTAGTGGCCGAATCTTCACGGGAAATCCGGGCCTTGGGCTCGGTCATGGTGGAGCAGGCCATGCCCTTGGAGGCATCGGCCATCTTGGCCGCTGTAATGTCGGCAGTGGATTTGGACGCAGCCCCGTGATTCTGCCAGTATTGGATGCCAGGGCCGGCAATGGCACCTACGTTGAGGGTAATGCCGAACAGGGCGGCGGCGAGGATCTTGGTGGGAGTTTTCATGGGATTATGGGATCTTGTGGGTTTTAGACGAGGCATTCGTCTTCACCCGATGATACGCTCCCGCAGGCTAAATCCCCTGAGGTATCTGCGAGGACTCCAGTGAAAACATATGGGGATCAATCGGTATAACGTTTCAAGACGGTCGCGAGTTCGCGGAGGGCGCGGCGGCCTTCCTCGGGGTTGCCGGCTTCGGTGATACAGTGCTGGAGATGATCGTTGATGATTTTTTCGGAGAGGGATTTCAGGGCGCGGCGGGCGGAGATCAACTGGTTCAGAACCTCAGCGCAGTCGCAGTCGCGCTCAAGCATGCCTTCGACGCCTTTGAGCTGTCCGGCGATCTTGCGCAGGCGGAGCTGGAGGGCGCGGCGTTCGGCTTCGGGGTGGGCAGAATGGTGTGACATGGGTATGAACTATGCCCTCAGGGAACGGGAAACAAATGGAATAATCCGGCTTGTAGAAGTATGGGGGGTGGGGGTATAATCCATGCATGGATTTCAACATGCTTTTGCAGCAAGGAGCGGCTCATGCTTGGTTATATGTTCCCACTGCGCTTTTGCTGGGGGCGTTGCACGGGCTGGAGCCGGGCCACTCAAAGACCATGATGGCGGCGTTCATCATCGCGGTGCGCGGCACGGTGGTGCAGGCGGCGCTGCTGGGGCTTTCGGCGGCGTTATCGCACACATTAATCATCTGGGCACTAGCGGCGGCAGCGCTGCGCTATGGCAGCCAGTGGAACGTGGAATCGACGGAGCCTTATCTCCAGCTCGGCACGGGCATCCTTGTCATCGGCATGGCGGTGTGGACACTGTGGCGGATTCGCCGGGAGCGCAGCGGTCATGCGCACCGCCACCATGACGAGAAAAAAACCTTCGCGACCGAATACGGCGAGGTGAGCCTAGATGTCTTCGAGGAGGGTGTGCCGCCCCGCTTCCGCGTGAACTTGCCGACTGTTTTGGAGGGCGCGGCGGTCGGGGTGACCACGCATCGGCCCGAGGGCGTGGTCCAGGTGTTTGAGTTTGTGGCGAAGCCGGGGTTTCTGGAATCTAGAGACGAGATTCCAGAGCCACATGAGTTCACGGCGGAGATTTTTATCACCGGTGAAAAGGCGATCACGCTGAAGACGGAGTTCGCCGAGGGGCACAGCCACGACCACGCCGACGGTGACGACGATGCTCATTCGCGGATACATGCGGCCCAAATCAAAGACCGGTTTGAGGGACGCCAGGTGACGACGGGTCAGATCGTGTTGTTCGGGCTGACCGGCGGGCTGATGCCGTGCCCGGCGGCGTTTTCCATTTTACTGATCTGCCTTCAGCTGAAAAAATACACGTTGGGTTTTGCGTTGGTCGGTGCGTTCAGCGTGGGGCTTGCCGTGACGTTGGTGACCGTGGGCGTGGTGGCGGCGTGGAGCTTGAATCGAGCGACGAAAGCGTCGCCGCGAATCGCGAAGCTCGCACGCAACGCGCCTTATCTTTCGTCGGGGCTGTTGATTTTATTGGGGGCGTTTTGGACGGCGCGGGGGCTTTGGCACCTTGTGTGATGCGGGAGCCTAGCCGTTTTTACGCGTGCGGTGACGTTGAGTTTGGCGGCGGGCGCGGGGGCGCCTGGCGCGCAGGCTTCGGCGAGGTGGAGAGAGCGGGAGGTGTTCATTTTAGGATGATGATTCACCGCGTGACACGCCGCCGGGAGAAACTTCCCTCGACGTTTTTGCAGTTAAATTTTTGGCGGCACGGGTTCAGCGCGCCGGCCGTAGCCCCAGTTGAACATTGGCGTGGCCATGAGCGTCGTGGCGATGGCCATGAACACCATGATCGTGAAGAGCGTGGGCGTGATGAGTCCGCGTTCGAGGCCGATGTTGAGGATGATCAATTCCATGAGGCCGCGCGCGTTCATCAGCGCGCCCACGCCGAAGGCTTCGCGGTGCGACTCCCCGCAGGCACGCGCCGCGAGGTAGCACGCGCCAGTCTTGCCAATGACGGCGGCGGCCAGCACGGCGGCGGCGACCAGCCAGAGGCCGGCGTCGTTCACGAGATCGAAGCGCGTGTTGAGGCCCGAGTAGATAAAGAAGAGCGGGAGCAGCAGATTCGTGGTGAGCGGCTCGATCTTGGCGCGGAGGGATTCGGTGAACTTGCCGCGCGGCACGGCCGCGCCGAGCACGAAGGCGCCGAATACCGCGTAGATGCCGATGCTGTCGGTGAACCACGCGGCGAACATGAGCAGCACGAGCATCCAGCCAAACATCTGTTGGTTGTCCTTGTCGCTGCGTTCGGCACGGGCGGCGATGGCCCCGAGCACGCGCCTGCCGAGGGTGAAAAGCAATGCGACCAGCAGCACGCTGCCGCCGATGGCGAAGAGGGCGATTTTCGGATCGTTGGCAAAGCTCGAGAGAACCAGCGCGAGCACGCACCACGCGGCGGCGTCATCGATCGCGCCGGCGGCGAGCGAAAGCGCGCCCACCGTGGTGCCGGTGAGTCCGCGCTCCACGATGATGCGCGCGAGCATGGGAAACGCGGTGATCGCCATGGCCGCCCCGAGGTAGGGCACGGCTTGGAGGGCGGTCACGCCGGGGCTGAAAAAGCCGTCGCGCCGGAGCAGCCAAGTCGCGAGCAGACAGCCGAAGGCGAAGGGTGCCACAATGCCGGAAAGCGAAATCGCGAGCGCGCTGTGGAGACGGCTGCGCACGAGGTCTATCCTGAACTCCAGTCCGACGACAAACATGTAGAGCACGAGGCCGATCTGGGCGACGGCGAAAAGGATGGGTTTTGAGTTCTTGGGGAACAGCATCGCCTGCCATTCGGGCGCGAGCAGGCCGAAGAGGGACGGCCCGAGGAGCACGCCGGCGATCATCTCGCCCACCACGGGCGGCTGCCCGAAACGGGAGGCGATCCAGCCCACCGCACGGCACACGCTGAGGATGACGACCAGTTGAAGGAAAAACCGGACGGAGAGTTCGAAGGGTGTCATGCGTTGGGGGGCGGCGGAAGTCCGGAGCAGGGCTCTCGGTGTCGCAAGGGTGAACTCGTGTCTGTGAAGTTTAAGGATTTAATGCAAAGGCGAGAAACCACCCTCGTGTTATTCCCTGCGAATCCTTCATTCTGACCGCCTATGAACCGTCCTCCTCATTCGCCCATCATGATGGCGGCTCCCAATTCCAAGAATGGGTTTGAGGTGCAGTTTGGAGGGCTTCGATCATCGGCGGATGCGCTGGCGGTGTCGATTCCCGTGCTGGCGGGAGGAACACATGAAACGCTTTTTCGGGGTGCGATGTTCTTCGGGTTGAGCGAAGGGTTTCAAATGTTTCAGCAGGGGGATTTTTTGATCGGGGCGGTGGTCGAGCCGGTGCAGGCGGACCTTGCCGGACAGACGCGGCGGCTTTACGAGCGGTTGCTGCGCGTCGCGCAAGGGCGGCACTTGGCGCGCATCTGGAACTACGTGCCGAAGATCAACGCGTTCTCCGCCGATGGCTTGGAAAACTACCGGGCGTTTTGCGCGGGGCGCTCGCGTGCGTTCGAGGCCGGGCTGGGCGCGGACTGTCGCGAAAAGTTGCCCTCGGCTTCGGCGGTGGGAGGGCCGGCTGGGGAGCTGGCCGTGATGTTTGCGACGACTTCGCGCAAGCCGCGCCACGTCGAGAATCCGGAGCAGGTTCCGTCTTACGCTTATCCGCCGGAGCATGGGCCGCGCGCCCCGAGTTTCGCGCGGGCGACGCAGGCGGAGGATGCGGGGCGACCGTGGGTTTTTGTTTCGGGAACGGCGGCGATCAAGGGTCATGCGACCATCGCGCCGGGCGATCTCGGCGGGCAGATCGACTGCATGGTGGACAATTTCAAAATCATCTCGCGCGGTTGCGAACTGGGGGAAAACCTGGGTGCGGGCGGCGGGTGGGAGCGGCATTTTAAAATTTATCTGCGTGATGCGCGCGACTACGAGGCGGCGGCGGCGGCGCTGGCGGGGCGGCTGGTATTGCCGGGTGATTACGTCATCTGGCTGCACACGGATATCTGCCGGGCGGCGCTGCTGATCGAGGTGGAGGCGACGTTGGTGGCGGTGCGTTAACGCAGTTGCTCCGGTGTCGGCACGATGCAGCGGAAGCCGCGTGCGGTGAGGGCGGCGAGGAGTTGAGAGATGGCTTCGACGCGCACGCGGGGGGCGAGTCGGGGGCCTTCGTGCATGAGGATGACGGCACCGGGGCGCACGCGCCGGATGACGCGCTTTACCACCGTTTGCGGATCGCGGGCAAAGGTGTCGCTACTGCGCACGTTCCAACCGATGCAGGTCAGTCCGCGGGATTCGAGGGCGGCGGCGAGAAATAGATTTTTGATGCCTGCGGGGGTGCGGAAACGGCTCGGGCGCACGCCGACCTGGCCGAGCGTGACGAGGGCGTCGTCGAGTTCACGATGCACGCGCGCCGGAGGAAAAAGCCAAAAAAAGGCGAGCGGGTGCGTGTGGGTGTGATGGCCGACCTCGTGTCCGCGTCGTTGGATTTCGGCGACGAGTGCGGGATGGCGGGCGGCGCGTGCGCCGATCACGAAAAACGTGGCCTTGGCCTGATGCCGGTCAAGGAGGTCGAGGAGGAGCGGCGTGTCGTGTTCGTCGGGGCCGTCGTCGATGGTCAGCCAGACTTCGGAGTGGTTGGTTTGAAACCGGGTGAAGACCGGAAAGAGAAAGCGGGAGCGGGGGACGAAAAGCGCGTAAATCACGGCACCGTCCGTGAGCAGAAACACGGCGAGCGCCCAGGGAAGTGGAAGGCCCGCCAGCCACAACGCGAGCGCGGAGAGTTTGGTTACGACGACGAGGGAGATGAGCCGGTGTTTGAAAAAGAAGGCGGCGGCCACGGTGGCGCCGAGGACGAGGCCGCCGAGAGCGTCGAGCGCGACGTGTTGTTTGGTCGCGAGCGTGGAGTAAAGGATGCCGGCGCCCCAGGCGAGGTTGGTCACACGGCTTAGCGGGCCGGCGCCGAGCCTGCGTAACAGGCAGTCGAAACCGAGCGCGGTAAAAACGGCGAAGGCGACGTGGAGGGAAGGACAGGCGTTGCCGGTGGCGTCGATGGTCTTGAGGAACGCGAGCGAAGGGTATTGCGCCCAGTCGATGTTGGGGCGGGGGATAGTCGTCGGCCACAGGACGAAAATGCCCAAGCCGATGAAGCTGAGGACGCCGACGGCGGCGGCGTAGCGCCAGAGTTCGCGCCGGTCGATCATGAGCGAGGGCAGGAGGGGCACGTAAATCCAAAGGGACACGTAGAAAATCAGCGCGGCCGGCTGGAAACCGATCCATCGGTCCACGGCGGTGAGCGGCATGAGCGTGACGGGGAATATCGGGTGATTCAGAACCGTGAAATAAAGCGCGAAAAATCCGGTCATGATCGCAAACGTGCCGCTTTGCTTGAGCCAGAAATGAGGCTTGAAGCGCGCGGTGAGCGAGGTGAGGGCGAAGGGCGGTTTCACGGATGATGGTTCAGCGAATGAGCAAAGCGTGAAGCGCCTGGGTGTCGGGCTTACCGCGCGCGGTGAGAGGGAACTCGGGCACGAGGACGAGGCGGCGGGGCATTTTCCACGATGCGAGACAGGCGCGGAGACGGGTGCGTAGTTCGGCGGCGGTTAGCTGGGTGGCGACGACGGCGGCGAGTTCGTCGGGCGTCTGCGGATGGGGGGTGATGAAGGCGTCGAGCACGCCGGGCACGGTGAGAAAAAGCTGTTCCAAGCCGGCGAGGTCGAGGCGGCGTCCGGCGATTTTCACGGTGCGGCCGGTGCGGCCGTGGAGGACGAGTTCGCCGAGGTCGTTGACGGTGGCGAGGTCGGGGGGACTGAAGGAGCCGTTGCCAAATACTGCGGGACTTGTTGCGAGAAAGCGCTGATCACGGGCGGGGGTGAGGGCGACGCCGTCGAGTGGGGTGCCGACGCTGCGACCGGCGAGGGTGGCTTCGCCGGAGTGGTCGTAGGTGAGGCCGCCGGTTTCGCTAGAGCCGTAGAAGCCGTGAGGCGTGAGGGAGAATTTTGCGTGGAAGGCCCGGGCGATTTCGGGGGCGAGCGGGGCGCCGGCGGAGATGACCATGCGGAGGGGAGCGAGGGAGTCGGGCGGAAGATCGGCGGAGGCGAGCACCCGCAGAAGCGCGGGCACGGCGGGGAAAACGGTGGGCCGCCAGCGGGCGATGTCGGCGGCGAGCGCGTGGGGCAGGGGCACGCTTGCGCAGACGATGGGGGTGCCTTGGGCGAGGAGCGGGATAACGAGATTTCCGAGGCCGTAGGAATGGCCGAAGGGGATGACGGCGAAGTTAAGATCGTCGGGCGTGATGCCCATGCTGGCGCAGACTTGGCGTCCGTCGGCGAGCATCTGGGCGTGGGTAAACGCGAGGGCGCGCCGGGCGCCGGTGCTGCCGGAGGTAAGTTTCACGAGGCATATGTCCGAAAAAGTGTCACCTAATAGGTGACACTTTTCTGGGATTTTATTGGTGTTGAACGAAAATTTGGAGGCGGTGATGTCACCTATTAGGTGACATTCGATGGGTTCGAGGTGGTCGGCGATTAGGGCGAAGGAGGCGCCGGCGGAGGCGGCGAGGAGGCGTTGGGCGGAGGCGGGCTCGGAGGGATCGAGGGGGACGGGAACGGCTTCGGCGAGGAGTAGGCCGAGGAAGGCGGCGAACCAGTCGGGACCGTTGGGGAGGGCAAAGGTTACGCGCCGGCCGGTTACGGAGGAGGGCAGGGCGGCGCGCCATTTTTCGGCGTGGGCGGTGAGGTCGGCGCGGGTCCAGGCGCGGGCGTGGGCGGCTTCCACGAGGGCGAGGGCGTCGGGGTGGGCACGGACCAAGGCGGCCCAGGTGGCGGTCAACGTGGCGGCCATGAGTGTTAGTTTTTTCGGCTCAGCGGCTCCAGTTCAACCATGACAAGGGCGGTGAGCACGATGAGGGCGACAGTCGAGCCGAGCGCGGCGACGACGGGAATGTAGCTGAGCGCGAGCACGCCGAAGGACGCGGCGGTGCAGAGGGCGGAGAGGCGGATGGAGATGGGCGGAGGTTCGCCGCGACCGGCGTTTTCGGCGGAGAAGATCGCGTAGTTGTGGCTCAGGCACACGCCGAGGAAGGCGCCGAGGAGATGGAAGAGGTTGAGGGTGTGGCCGGTGAGGCCGAGCAGACCGAAGGCGAAGAAGCACGCGCCGGACGGAATCATGAAAATGCGCAGGCCGCGGCGGAAGCCGTAGAGGACGAACACGCTGAGGCCGATGAGGCCGAGTCCGCAGAGGCTGAGGCGGAGGGCGCTGGCGCGGTAGCGGGTGAAAAGGGTGTTGAGGGTCTGGAGCTGGTCGGTGCCGACGGTGCCGAGGTCGGCGGGCGGCTGGACGGCGGGCAGGTGATCGGCGAGGGAAAGGAACCAGACTTGTTTGCCGCCGGTGAAGAAAAGCATGCCGAGCGGGCCGGTGAGGCGGGCTTGGAGATCGGCGCCGAGGGAGGTGTAGGCTGAAGTTGAGAGTTGAGGGCTGAGAGTTGAGAGAACGGAGAGGTGTTGGCGCCAGGCTTGGAAGAAGGGGGCGAAGGAGTCGGGGGTGTAGCCGTTTTGATCGAGGGCGGCGCGGAGGCGGGGTTCGAAATCTTGCAGGTCGGCGAGCAGGGCGGGTTGGGCGAGATAATCGGCTTCGGTGGGGAGGATCAGGCCGGCGCTGGCGAGCGGGGCGTCGGGGAAGGCGTGGTCGTGCCACGATTGGAACGCGGCGAGGCGGTCGCGGGCGGCGACGAGGGAATCGGCGCGGGTGATGTAGATGGAGCGGCCCTCGGTGTCGCCGAAAAGGGTGCGGAGGTGTTGGTCGTTGGCGACGAGCGCGGGGTTGGGGACGTCGAGCTGGTGAATATCGTCGTGCCACTTGAGGAACCACGGTCCGGTGAGGGCGACGGCGAGGGCGAGGAGGCCGAGGGCGCGGACGAGGCGGCGGCTGGCGGGCGTGGGGGTTTTCGGGAGAGAGAGGGCGCGAGCTTGGAGAAACGGGTTTTTAATTTGGGCGAAGTAGAGGATCGCGGCGGCGAGCGCGCTGAGGAGGCCGGCGCTGACGAAGACGCCGAGCTGGCGGATGAGCGGGAGTTCAGACCAGAGGAGAAACGAGAAGCCGATGACGGTGGTGAGGCAGCTCGTGAGGAGGGGCTTGAGGAGGCGATCCAGTTTTTCGCGGAAGGGCTCGCCGGGGCGGAGCGGCGGCTGGAGATAAAGATAAAAACCGTAGTCGATGGCGACGCCGGCGAGAAGCGCGCCGAGGACGAAGACGAGGATGTGGACGTGCGTGAAAAACAGCGTGACCGCGACCCAGCCGCCGAGGAGGGAGAACAGGATGACGGGGGCGAGGTGGAGGGCTTTCCAGACTTGGCGGACGAAGAGGAGCGCGATGGCGAGGACGGCGAGGAGCGAGAGGGTGTTGAGCCATGACAGCTCGGCGCGGATGCGGTGTTTGCTGTCGGCGGCGAAGCGGTTGACGCCCGACCATTCCAAGGTGGCGCCGGGGTGCGCGAGGCGGACGGTGGCGAGGGCTTGGTCAATCACGGCGAAGACGGGGTCCTGGCCTTCGTCGGCGAGCGGGGAGACGGACAACCGCGCCCAGACGAGGGCTTGGCCGGTGGCGGCGGAGGTGGCGGGCGCGAGCGATTGGGATTGTTGCGCGAGGGTCGGGACGAGGAGAAGAGGGTCGCTTTTTACGAGGGCTTGGAAGGCGGAGGCTTCGGGCTGGGCGAGGAAGGCGTCAAGGGACTGGACGGTTTTTTGGGCGAGCCAGGCAGTGTAGTCGGAAGCTGGGCGGCCGGTGGTGGCGTAGGCTTTTTTCTGGGTGGCGAGCCAGGTGGGGAGCAGCAGGTCGAGGCGGCGCTCGTAGATGAAACGGCCGAGGGCGTCGTGCGAGGCGGTGTCGCGGAGCAGGGCGACTTCGGCGAAGAGAGGGGACTGGCGGAGGGTGGCGGCGAAGAGGGTGGCGGCGGCGTCAGGCGAGGGGGCGGACGAAGCGGGGGCGTTGAGCGCGAAGAGGAGGACGCGGGCCTGGCGTTCGTCGGCGAGGGAGCGGAGGAGGGAGATCTCGGGAGAGCGTTCGTCGGTGGGGATGAGATCGGCGACGTTGGTGGATATTTTTTCGGAGAAGTTGAGGCTCGAAAGCCACGACAGACCCATGACCGCGAAAAAGAGCAGGAGGACGCGGGCGATGCTGGTTTGGCGGTCGGGGGTCATGCGGGCGGAGGCTTAGCGGAAGAAGCGGGTGAGCTCGGTGGAGTTGAATGTCGCGTTCGTTTGCGTCTTGCCGATCCGGATGAAGACGCGCTCGGTGTCGGTTTTTTTCATTTCGAGGGTGTTCACAAGTTCGTCTTGGCCGGTGACGGTGATGGGTTGGAGGACGTCGGCGAGCGGGCCGGGAAGCGGGACGAAGGCGAAGCGCCAGTCCGCCCCGTCGCGGGCGGCGTAGATGGAGAAATTCTGGGCGAGCGTGGCGAGTTCGAAGCGCATCACACTGAGAAGGGCGCGGGTGGCGGCCTGGGCGCGCGGGTCGTCGGGAAGATCGTGGAGGCGCTTGCCTTTGCCGTCGCGCATGAAGCCGCCGCGATCATCGACGACGAGAATGCGTTCTTCGGGGACTTGGTAGTGGAGGCTGAGGCCGCGCTGGGGGTCGAGGCGGATCTCGCCGGTGAGGAGGACGGGGTTTTTTTTGAAGGCGAAGTAGCGGCGTTCCTCAAAGGTGGCGAAGATCGGGCTCTTGGCCTTGAGGGCGGTGAGGAGCGGCTGCCAGACGGCGTCGTTTTGGCCGGGCACGAGTTGGTGGTCGGGTGCGATGATCGTGGCAGGCAGTTCGGCGCGCAGAGTAAGCGCGGCGAGCGTGAGAGTGAAAGCAAGGAGCAGAAGGCGGTTAATCATGGCGGGGGCGTTGGTTTAAACGACGGACAGCGACCCAGCGCCAAAGCAGCAGTTGCGTGATGAGGCGGGTGTGCAGCCAGACCATTTTGACGTTGTCGCGGAGGTAGTGGAAATGGGAGACGCCGCCGTCGGCCTTGGAGAGATAACGGCAGGGCGCGGGGATGTTGAGGGTGGGCACGCCGGCCCAGACCATGCGCACGGCGATCTCGGGGTCGAAGTCGAAGCCGCGGGCGGCGCGGGTTTGCGCGAGCGCGCGGCGGAGCGCGGCGGCGGGGTAAACGCGGAAGCCGAAAAGTGGGTCGCCGATGAGCGTGTCGCTGAAGGTTTCGAAGTGGACGAGGTCGACGCTGAGTTTGCGTCCGTGGAGGCGTTCAAGCGGAACTTCGGGGCCGAAGACGGGCAGGCCGAGGACGAGGGCGGCGGGCGAGTTTTGCGAGGCGGCCATGAAGGGGGCGACGTGGGTGACGGGGTGTTGGCCGTCGGAGTCCATCACGAGGACGTGGGTGAAGCCTGCGGCGAGGGCGGCTTCGACGCCGGTGAAGACGGCCGCACCTTTGCCGCCGTTGCGCGGGCGGTGGAGGACGCGGAGATGAGGTTCGCGGGCGGCGAGGGCATCGAGGGCGCGGTCGCTGCCGTCGGTGCTGCCGTCGATGACGACCCACACGGGTTGCCAGTGGCGCAGGGCTTCCTCGACGGTGGGCAGGAGGCGCGCGCCGGGATTGTAGCTCGGGATGAGCACGAGGTGGGTGGCGGAGGGCGTCATGGTTCAGGCGGACCCGGGGGGAGGGTGGCGTGGAAATGGGCGGTGAGGCGTGCGGTGAGCGCGGCGGGCGTGCCAAGCTGGTCGGCGGGGATGAATTCGCCGAGGGTGAACTCGAACCAGCCGGGGACGGGCGGGAGGCGCCACCAGGCGTGGCCTTTGCGCGCCATGAGCGGGCCGGAGCGGACCTCGATGATTTGCACGGCGGCCTGGGCGCGTTGGGCGATGAGGGCGAAGCCGGGCTTGAGCGGGTTGAGGGTGGCGCCGGGGATGGTGCGCGTGCCTTCGGGGAAGATGAGGAGGGACTGGCCGGCGGCGACGCGTTCGGCGGCGTTGCGGATGAGATCCACGCCCTGGTCGCCGGAGACGTAACCCGACATGAGCGCGGCGGGCGCGATCAGCGGGTGGCGGAGGAGGGCGGGCTTAAAAATGCACACCGCGTCGGGCAGGCGCGCGAGGAGGAAGGGGGCGTCCACCAAAGTCGGATGGTTGGCCGCATAAACGACTCCGGCGGGCAACGGGCGGTCGAAGCCCCGCCAGGTGACGCGCACGATGCCCGAGGCGTGCATCCAGCGGAGCCATAGGTCGAACATCCGGCGCGTGCCCCGGCGCGCCTGCGGTCCGAAGCGCTCGCGGTCGGACGCGAGCAGCAAGGGGACGCAGGCGAGGTTGAGGGCGAGTCCGCCGAGGCCGAAGAGCGCCCACGAAAAATAATAGGCGAAGCGCAGCCAGAGGGAGCGGAGCGGGTTCATGCGGCGGCCTCGGGGTTGAGCGGGAGAAAGTTGAACCACCAATACGGCTCGGCGCGGAGGAGCACTTCGACTTGGGTGACGAAGGCTTGGAAATGGGCGCGGGCGAGCGCGAGGTTTTGCTCGCGGCCGAGGGTGGCGTCGGGTGTCCAGAAAGGCGCGGCGTGGACCACGGATTCGCCGGGACCGCCGGGCACGCCGAAAGTGAAAAGCACCGGAAGCTCGAAGATGAGCGCGAGGTGATAAATCGTGAAAGGGAAGAGGCGGCGCGCGCCGAGGAAATGGAAGGTCTCGGTCTTGGCGCTGAATTCGAGGCGGTCGCATTTGAGGGCGATGGAATCGCCGGCGGCGACGGCCTGTTTGAGGGTGAAGAGGAGGTTTTCGCCTTCGTTGACCCAGATGAAGGATATCCAGTTGGAGAAAAGCCGGCCGAGTTGCTCGGTGTCGTGGGAGTTGCCCACGCGCTGGCGGACCATGGAGACGCGGCGTCGTTCCTGCCCGCCTAGGATGAAGCCGACGAGGTCGGAGTGGCCTAAGTGAAACGTGCCGAGGAGCGCGGGTTTTTCGGAGGCGAGGAAACGGTGGAAATCGGCGGAGCCGTCGGCGAGGCGTCCGCGATGCGGACGGCCGTGGGCGACGCGAAGTTTGAGCATGAGCACTTCCTCGAACGCGAAGAAGTGGCGGAAGATTTCGCGGCGGGTGGGCTCGCGGCGGAGGACAAGGCGGAGGTAGTCGCGCGAGTGGCGGCGCTGCGCGGGCATGTTGAGGAGCGCGATCCAGGTGCCGAGGGCGCGGGCGGGGCGGAACAGTGGCTCGGGCACGACGCGGTCGCAGAGCCGCATGAACCGGTAGCCCCAGCTCGGACCGGGGTTGCGCGGAGCAGCGCGGGGAGTGCGGTGCGGAGCGGTCATGACCAGTCGAGCGTGAGCCGCAGCGAAGGAGAGATGGGCGCGTCGAAAGCCCGGCGCGCGTGGAGCACGTCGAAGAAGGCGGGCAACGCGAACTCGGCGCGTTCGTTGAACGAGGGTGTGAGCGCGAGGCGGCCGATGGCGCCGACGGGCGAGGCGGAGAGGGCGAGCGCGAAGGCGAAGGAGCGGTCGCTGGCGCTGCGGTTTTCGAGGAGCCAGGTGCCGCGTTCTTCGCCGCCGCAGAGGAGGGTGCGCGGGGTTTCGGCGAGCCACGCGACGCGGAGGGCCTGCGCGGGAAGGCAGGCGTTGCCCGTGAGCGGGAAAAATTGATGCACGGCCTGCTGGCGGAGGATGAGCGCCTGCTGGACGGCGCTCGGGTGGATCGAGGTCTGGAACAGCGTGGGACTCGCGGAGGGAAAACTGTCGAGGTAGCCTTCGACGGCGCGCGTTTCGGAGAAGCCCGTGGCGTAAACAATCGTGTCGGTTTCGCCGGGCGCGAGCGGTTCTAGGGCGACGCCGACGAGCATGCCGAGCTGGGTCATGCGCCGGGTCGCGCCGCGCGGGAAACGATCCTTGAGGCGTTCGCGGGTGGCGGCCGGTTCTTCGAGGGAGGCTTCCTCGGTGTGCAGGGCGGTGATCCAGCGTTCAAGCATGGCTGAGAAGGAGGGCGGCGTGGGCTCCTCCGAAGGCGTTGCTGGTGCAGAGCAAGCCGTCGAACGCGGCGAGGTCGAAAGGGGCGAACGCGACTTCGGGCGTGAAGCCGGGCGCGGCGCCGCCGACGGTGCCGGGGGCGCGGCCGGCGCGGATGGCGGCGATGGCGATGGCGAGTTCCACGAGCCCGCTGCTGCCGAGGCTGTGGCCGATGCCGCCTTTCCAGGACACCAGCGGAGCGCCGGGGAAATGGCGGGCGAGCGCGGTGGCTTCGAGGCGGCCGGTTTCGAGCGTGCCGGTGCCGTGGCCTTTGAGCCACAGGCGGCGGCCGCGGGTCGCGGGGAGGAGCGGGGCGAGGCACGCTTCAAAGCCGGCGCCGTCGGCGCGGTTGGCGGTGAAGTGGTGCATCTCGTTGTGCAGGCTTTGGGCGGAGAGAACGAAGTCTCCGCGGGCGCGCGTCAGCACGGCGAAGGCGGCGCCGTCACCGAGGCCGATGGAGCCGGTGGGGCGGTCTTGGTAGGGGGCGGGGGTTTCGGCGTTGAGGATTTTCAACGCGTGAAAACCGCCGGCGACGAAGGGACTCAGGAAATCGAAGGTGAAGACGAGGGCTTCGTCGGCGAACCCGGCGGCGAGCACGCGCGAGGCCTGGAGGAGGCCGAGGTGGGCGGAGACGCAGGCGTGGGAAAAGGCCGTGATGTCCGGCCCCCAGCCGAGTTGGGTGGCGAGCGCGTCAACGCAGGTGGCGGGCGTGCCGTAGTTGAGGTGCGAGGCATCGCCGGTGCGGCGAAACGCGTAGAGGCTGCCGACGCCGAAATTGCTGCTCGTGACAAAGACCGGGCGGCGCGGCGAGCCCCAGCCCTCGCCGGGGATGCGGGCGGCGAGCCGGCGGACCCACGGGAGCCAGTCGGGCGGTGAGGTCTCGTCGTAGCTGCGGCCCGCGCAGAGGGCGAGCGCGACGGGATCGCCACCCTCGCGGCCCAGCACGGGCATGGGCGCTAACGCGCGGCGTCCATCAAGCAGCGCGTTGAGTGTGACGGTCTCGTCGCCAAAGGCGGTGAGACCGCCGCAGGCGGCGATGCGGATGGGCGGGAGGGAAGCGCTCATGGGGAGGCCGGCGGCGACGATACTTAGGCGGACGGCAGACGGGCGGGATCGGCGCGTTCGCGGATGAAAGCGGCGAGGGTGTTGACGCTGGCGAGGGCGGTGCGGGATTCTTCGCTGCTGGTGATCTTGATGGCGAATTCCTTTTCGAGGCGGACGACGAGTTCGAGCGCGTCGATCGAGTCGAGGCTGAGGCCTCCGCCGATGAGGGGTTCGTCGTCGGGGATTTCCGCCGGGGTGACGTCTTCGAGGCGGAGAGTTTCGACGATGAGGACTTTGAGTTTGAAGAGGAGCGGATCGGGCATGGTGGGAAAGGGACGATGCGTAGTTCTCAGGGAGAAGAGGGCGCGCGGCGGAGGACGTGGCAGACGTTGCTACCGCCGAAGCCGCTGCTGTTGTTGAGCACGAGGCGGGGACGGATGGAACCGCTTTCGCGGGGGAGGTTCAACCCTTCGCAGGCAGGGTCGGCGTTGAGCAGATGCGGGTTGCCGGGGGTGAAACCTTCGTGGAGGGCGAGGGCGCAAAAGCCGGCTTCCATGGCGCCGGCCATCGAGAGGCCGTGGCCGGTCAGGCCTTTCGTGCCGCTGATGGCGGGATGCGCGCCCGCCTCGGTGAAAACGGTGCGCAACGCGAGGGCCTCGGCACGGTCGCCGATGGGGGTGGAGGTGGCGTGGGCGTTGACGTGATCGATCTGCGCCGGGGTGACGGCGGCGTCGCGGAGGGCGCGGCGCATGGCTTCGCGGAGACCGGCGCCTTCGGGGTGGGAGGTGGCGACGCGGTGGCCGTCGGAAGCCTGGCCCCAGCCGATGAGTTCGGCGTAGGCGCGCGCGCCGCGAGTGCGGGCGAGCGAGGCGTCTTCGAGGATGATCACAGTCGCGCCACCGGTGCCGACAAAGCCGTCGCGCGCGGTGTCGAACGGGCGCGAGGCGGTGGCGGGATCGGGGTTGGTCGAGAGGGCGCGCATCGGCGCGAAGGGCAGGAGCGTGTCGGCGTTGAGCTCCTCGGCGCCGACGACGATCATGCGCTGCTGGCGACCGAGCCGGATCTCGTCGATCGCGTAGCCGAGCGCGTGGCTCGACGAGGCGCAGGCGGAGACGAAGCCGGTGACGGCCCCGGTGATGCCATAGTGCGCAGCGAGGTTGAAGTTGAGCGTGCCGGCGATGGAGGAGACGACGCCCATGGGGTTGCCGCGCTCGAAGTTGCTCGCGCGAGCGTGGGCGAGGTGGTGATGCAGCATGAACGCCGATCCGGCGGAGGCGCAAAAAAGCCCGGTGCCGCCGTCCGTGAGATCGGCGCGCGCGAGGCCGGCGTCGGCGAGAGCCTGTTCCATCGCACAGAACGCATAGACGCCGTGGGGCGCGAGGCCGCGCAGGGTTTCGCGCGGGATGTCGTAGCGGGCCGGCCACGTCCAGTCGCGCCAGGACGGGGAATCGACCGTGAAATCGCGGACGGGCGCGGCGACTTTGACGTGGACGGCGGGGTTGCCGCAGTAGTCCCACGCGGTCATGCCGTGGCGGCCATCATTCAGGCTGGCGGTCACGGTGGCGGAGTCGTTGCCAATACTCGTGATAAAGCCGAGGCCGGTGATGAAGACTTCGCGTGGCACGACGGGTGAGGCGGGCGGGATCAGGCGGCGGCGGGTGCGGCGAACTTGGAGCGGACGAAGGCGTGGAGCTCGCCGACGGTGGTGATGCGCAGGAGTTCTTCGTTGGTGATGGTGAGCTGATAAAGGTCTTCGAGGAAGAATACGATTTCCGCGAGGGCGAGCGAATCGAAGCCGAGGTCGGCGATGAGCCGGGCGGAGTCCGGGGCGGTGATTTCGCCGGAGGTCCTGGTGTGGGCGGGCTGGTGGTCGAGCACGATGGCGAGCACGACGGTGTCGAGGTCGGCGGGGTTTTTGGTGGCGAGAAAACGTTCGTGCGCGGTGCGGATCGCCGGTGGGAACTTGGCCAGCGGACTGCGGGCGGGCGCGGGCGTTGGTTGAGGGGGAAGGTCGGGCATAGTTGGAAACTCAGGGCGAGTGAAGCGGGATTAAAATCTGCCTGAGCAGTGGCATGCAACGAGCGAGTAGGAGATTGGCTCAGGGCACGGCCGGAGCCGTGACGGAGGGGGGACTGGGCTGGAGCGGGTGGCTTTGGGTCGCGGCGATTTTTGCGTCTAGCACAGGGGAAACGAACCAGGTGCGCCAGCCTTCGCGCAGCTCGAGCGAGCCGTAGGCTGCGAAGGCCTTGAGGAGGCGCCAGGGGAGTTCGCCGGTGAGTTCGTAGCTGCGGAAGCCGAAGTAATGACCGGTGTTGCGACGGCCCCAGGTGCCGCGTTGCCAGCGCGACAGGCCGATGGCGGCGAGGCGGCGGTTGTAAAAGGCGATGAGACGGGCGGGCAAGCGGGTGTGCGGGCCGGCAAACGAAGGCGTTTCTAGGGCGGTAGGACCGTGCTTGAAGGGCTGCGAGACGATGCCGAAATAGTAGAGGCCGAGGTCGAGTCGGAAGGCCAGGGTCATGAGCTCGTAGTCGCCCATGTAGAAATATTTGTCTTTGTAGATGCCACGGAACCAGCGGTCGTAACTGGCGGAGAAAAGCGCGTTGTGCCGGGCGATGCGCGGGGCCTTGGGGCGGCCGTGGAAGCAGCCGTCGATCAACGCGGCGGCCGCGCTCGCGGTGTAGCTGATCCAATCGAGGCCGGGCGAGTAGAACGGGTCGATGAAGCCCGCCGCATCGCCGACGAGCACGAAGCCGTTACCCGCGAACGTGGTGGAGCTGTAGGCGAGATTGCGGCGGAAATGGACGTCTCCCTCGTGCCAGGTGGCGCCGGCGAGCAGCTCGCGCGCGGCGGGGTGATCCATGAGCATGGCGCGAAGGCGTGCGCCGAGTTTTTCGCCGGGCGGCAGGTCCACGAGCCGCTGGTCGAAGACCACGCCGATGCTCACATCGCCGCCGCGCAACGGGATGAACCACGCCCACCAGCCGCGGCCGACGAGGTGGTTGGTGGCGGTGAGGCGCACGGCCTTGGTGCGGCTGGCCCACCCAGGAAACTTGTCGGCGAGGTCGCGGGAGTCCCAGCTTTTCACGCCGCTCCAGCGGCTCCAGATGGAGGCGGTCGGGTGCTCGGCGTTGGGTGTGAACCAGCCGTGCTTGCGGGCGAGGAGCGCGGCCACACCCGAGGCGTCCACCAGCCAGCGCCCGCGCTCGGTGCCGGTTTGGCCGGAGGCGTTTTCCCACGTCACGGTTTGCAGTCCGCCCTCCGCGAGTTCGACGGTGCGCACGTTGACGGGACGCAGGAGGGTGGCGCCGGCGGCGACGGCGCGGGCGAGGACTTCCTCGTCGAGCACGGCGCGGTCAACTTGGTAACCGGGAAGGCGGACGTTGTAGCCGGGGCCGGTTTCGCTGCACTGGTCGAGCGAGGTGGTGTTTTCGTTTTTGAACCAAAAGCGGAGGCCTTGCTTGGCGAAGTGGTGTTCTTGGAGGTGGTCGGTGAGGCCGAGCACTCGGCCGAGAAAATAGGAGCTGATCTCGACGGTGGATTCGCCGACGCGGCGTTTGAAATGCGCGCTGCGTTCGAGGATGAGGATGCGCAGGCTCGGGTCGCGGCGCAGCAGCAGGCAGGCGGTGGAAGCTCCCGATAGGGCGCCGCCGACGATCATGACGTCCCAGGCGGAAGTGGCGGAGGTGTCTTTCATCGGGCTGGGACGGGTTGAGGGGCGACGGTCTCCATGCCGGCGAAGTCGATGCGCGGCACCAGCGGGAAACGGCGCTGCAACCGGCAGACGAGAAGGAAGACGTAGAAGCGCCAGCGGATGGGCCAAGTGAGCGTGGCGTGGCCGGCCACGATGGCGGTGATGGCGGGGCCGAGGGTAAAGGGCGGCTGCGCGCACATGAAAACGGCGAAGCTGTCGTTGTCGTAGAACGAGGCGATGAGCTTTTTGAACACACTCGCGTGGGCTTTGACGTGGGCCGAATAGCGGCGGCATTCGCGGGGAGAGAGGGCGCGTTTCCCTCGATGGGCGCGCACGACCATCTCGGCGGCGAGTTTTGCCGAATAGGCCGCCATATAAACGCCCGAAGAGAAAATGGGATCGAAGAAGCCGCCCGCATCGCCGACGAGCACGAGGCGACCGGCGGCCAGCCGTTGGCGGAAATAGCTGTAGTCGCCCGTCACGTGGAAATCCATGACGGGGGCGGAGCCTGCCATCAGCTGGCTCAGCGCGGGGGAGTCGGCGACCGTCCGGTTGAAGAGGTCGGCCGGTTCCGCGCGGGTGGCGCGCATCGCGGCCGCCGTGGTGACGAAGCCCACGGAGGTGCGCTCGGCGTCGATGGGGATGATCCAGAACCAGCCGTCGGGCAGGCGCACGATCACGGTGTTGCCGGCGGCTTTGCCGAGGGCGCGGCTCACGCCGCGGAAGTGGTTGTAGATCGCCACGCGCCTGGGTTGTTCGGAGGGATCTAGGGCGCGCTTGAGTTCGACGGGGAAAAGATGGTCGCGGCCGCTTGCGTCTATGATCCACCGTGCGGAAACGTCCACGGTGCCGTCCGCCGTCTCGAGCGTGGCGCGGTGGCCTTCGGCTTCGATGCTGAGGGAGCGGACGGAGGTGCGGGTGCGCACCTCGGCACCGGCTTCGCGGGCGTGATCGAGGAGGATGGCGTCAAACCGGGCGCGATCAACTTGGAGTGTTTTGTCGAGTCCGGGGACGATGGCCTGGGAGAAAACGACCTCCTTGCTGGCCGCGCCGTTGGAAAGGAGGAAGCTGGCGCCGTATTTTTCGATAAAGCCGGCGTTTTCCAGTTTGGGCCAGACGCCGGTTTCGCGGAGGAGGGCGTTGCCGTGGGGCAGCAGGGATTCGCCTATACGGAAACGGGGAAACGCTTCTTTTTCCACCACGAGCGTGCGCAGGCCGGCATTTTGAGTGCGCCACGCGGCGTTGCTTCCCGCAGGGCCGCCACCGATGACAAGGACATCATAATCGTGAATCGTCATGGTAGTTCAAAATAACAAGTCTAGGACTGAGTAATTTGACGTTGGGTCAAGCTTCGTGGGGGCAGGTGTTTGCCCCATTGAAGGAATCGAATCGGGTGAAGGCGCAGGCTTAAGGCAGGGGAGCCGCGCAGGGCTGAAAATCGCCGCATTGCAGAACATCGCCGGCCTGCTTTCGTAGTTTTTTGAAAATGCGTCCATTCTCAACCCGTGTCACGCGGATCATCCTGTTTCTGTCCGTGCTGGCGACCGTCCTCGCGCTGATGGCGTGGAAGATGAATTTGGGCGGGCAGATCGAGCGATGCGTCGCGGTATTGCGCGAGGCGGGGCCGGGACCGTTTTTCACGGCGATGGCGGTGCTGCCGGTCTTTGGGTTTCCGCTTTCGCCTTTCACGTTTGCGGCGGGGCCGGTGTTCGGGCCGACCATGGGCGCCGGCGCGGTGGTGGCGTGCGCGATTCTGGCGACGGTGGCGAACGTGGCGTTGTCCTACTGGGTCGCGGCGCGGGCGTTGCGACCGCTGATGGAAAGACTGATGAAGTGGCTCGGCTACCGGCTGCCGGAGATGCCGGCGGGCGCAGGCTGGGAAGCGGCGCTGCTGGTGCGCATCGTGCCGGGCACGCCGTTTTTCCTGCAAAGCTACCTGCTCGGTCTGGCGCGGGTGCCGTTTGGGATTTACATGGTGGTTTCCACGTTGGTGCCGATGGCCTACATCGCCGGGACCATCCTGGCGGGCGATGCGCTGATGCGCGGGGACAAGGGCGCGCTGGCGGCGGCCGGCGTGCTTTTTGCGCTAGCGGCGTTCGGCTTGCACCGGCTGCGCAAAAAACTCCAGGCGGCGAGGCAGACCAGGCTAGCGGCCAAGGTGGAGAACGGGTTGTAACCCTCCTGTCGCAACCGCGTCTTGCCTGTTGTGTATGTTGCTTCTTTTATCGCCCCATGTCTTCTGACGACGAGTCGTTCGACTTGGCTGGTTGCCTCGAACGTGTTCGGGTCTCCGACCAGAAGGCTGCGCGTCAGCTCGTGGAGCATCTTCACCCCATGGTCATCCGCATCGTGCGCGCCCGCCTGCCGCGCCGGGTCGCCGAGGAAGACCTCACCCAGGAGATTTTTCTGAAAATGTTCACCCGCATCGCCCAGTATCAGGGGAACGTGCCCTTCACCCATTGGGTGTCGCGCATCGCTGTGACCACTTGCATCGACCACCTGCGCGCGCAGAAACGCCGTCCCGAATTCCGCTGGGCCGACCTTTCGGAAAACGAAGCCGACGTGCTCGACGCCGTGCTGACGAGCGAGAACGACGTGACCGCCGGGGACGCGCTCGCCGCCCACGAACTGGTGCACAAGCTGCTCGATCAGCTCAAACCCGAGGACCGCATGGTGCTCCAACTTCTCGACCTTGAACAAAAAACTCTCGCCGAAGTGAATGAACTCACCGGCTGGAACATCACGCTCATCAAAGTCCGCGCTTTTCGCGCACGACGTAAGCTACAAAAACTCTTCATAGATCTGAAGAAAACGGAACGCTCATGAACACGCCCAACCCACTCTGGTCCCGCCTCGTGAAAGCCGCCCGGCTTGCGCCCGCTGACAAGCGTGATGAGGCCGCTCCGGCCGGATTTTCAACGCGGGTGGCGGCGCTTGCGTTTGCCTCTGCGGAGGCTTCGTTCCAAGCCATGTTGGCGCGCCTTTCTTGGCGCGCCCTGACGGTCGCCGCGTTAGTGATGGCCCTCAGTATCGCGGCCAATTTCAAACCCCTGCTTTCCTCGCTCGACCGAGATGCGGACACCGCGCTTAACGATCCGGTCGGCGAATGGCTGAATCTTTCCTGAACCGTGAAACTCAACTGGAAAGTCATCTTCGCTTTTACCGGCATTTTTGCCGCAGGTGCCGTCACGGGCACGTTTGTGGGAGTGCCGCTGATGCATCGTGCGGCCCCAAAGCCGATCATGGCCGATCAGTTGAAAAAAATCACCGAACAGCTCGATTTGTCATCCGGGCAACGTGATAAAATCAGGCCAATTCTGAAACAGGCGACCGAAGACCTGCGGAAAACCCGCAAGGAAGCCTTCAAGGCGACCACGGAGATCCTTGAGCACATGGAGGCATCCATTTCCAACGAGCTGACGGAGGCGCAGCGCGCCCGCTACAATGAAATGCAGACGAAGGAACGCGAACGCCGCAAACAGTGGATCATCGAACGACCCAAGCAGCAGCGCGGGGACAACCGACCTCCCGATTCCGCCGTTGATGGAGAGCCGCACGGCACTTTGCGGGATCATCCTGCGCCCACTGAAGCCTCGACGCCTCCAGCTGCGCCCACCCCTTGATTTTGCCGAGAGAGGGAGGGCTTGAGCTTGGGACGATTTGAGCGTCGTTTTATTTCAATGGGCGGCCTCTCCGGACAACTTCTCTATTTTGCCTACGGCGCGGATATATCACGCGAGGATTTCGTGCGTCGCTGCCCTAGTGCGGACTGGCTGGGCCTGGCCAGGCTTGAAGGCCATCGTTTTGTGATCGACGCGCGGGGTGTTGCCAGCGTGCGCGTGGAGAAAGATACCACCGTCTGGGGTGTCTTATGGCTCGTGCCAGCCGATGAATTGTCCTCGCTGGATAAATTTGCTGGCGCGCCCGAAGGCGGCAGCGAGCGCACCACGAAACGGATCATTTCGCCGGCTGGCCCTCGCATCGAAGCCATGATGTATGTCAGCGCAGTTGATGGACCTCCCGGTCGAAGTGCGGAGGGTTACAGGAGCGCCATCATCAAGGGTTCCGTGGAAAACCTGTTTCCGGCTGAATACCTTGAAGAACTTAAAACATGGGCCTACGCAAAGACCTGAACGCGTTCGCCGGGTGGTGCAAAGATTCTCGTTGAATCGTCCTTCGTGCGGCCCACTCTCCGCGTTGGCCAGGTGCCATGCATGGGCAGGCGCGTGAACCCCGCCAGGACCGGAAGGTAGCAACGGTAACGACGTCCTCCCAGTGCCGTGGAGTGCCTGGCCACTTTATTTTGCCGTAATCTGGGCTCGTCCGACGGGCTGATTACCGGCTGCGGGCTTACAGAAAACGCACGCAAACGGGCATTCCCACCGTTACGCTCTGGCCGGTGGGCGTAAGTCGGCCCGTGTTCTGGTCGATGGAGAAGATCACGAGGTTGTCGCTGTCTTGGTTGGCGGCGATCAGCCAGTGACCGGTCGGATCGACTGCGAAGTTGCGCGGGGTCTTGCCCTTTGTGGAAACGTCTTCGGTGGGCGTGAGCTTGCCGGTGGCGGGGTCAACCGCGAAGACAGCGATGCTGTCGTGGCCCCGGTTGGAGCCGTAAACAAAACGGCCCGAGGGATGCACTGCGACCTCGGCCGTCGTGTTGTTGCCGGTGAAGCTGGCGGGCAGCGTCGTCACGGTTTGCAACACGGTCATCGCGCCCGTGGAGGAGTCGCGTGCGAGAACCGTGATGTTGTTTGCGAGTTCGTTGATGAGGTAGGCGTGCCTGTCATCGGGATGTAGCGCGAGGTGGCGCGGGCCGCTGCCCGGGGCGAGGTTTGTTTCACCTGCGGGAGTAAGGGTGCCTGCCGCAGAATCCACGCGGCAGGTGTAGAGCGTGTCGGTGCCGAGATTGGCGGCGTAGGCGAAACGACCGTCCGGCGAAAGGTTGATCGAGTGGGCGTAGGGCTGTTTCTGGCGTGTCGGGTGGACGCTGTGGCCCTCGTGCTGGATCACGCCCGTCGGTTCGCCCACGCCGCCGTCGGGCAGAACCGGAAGCAGCGCCACGGTGCCGCCGTAATTGGCGACGAACACCGAATTGCCGTCGGGGGAAACCGTCAGGTGGCAGGGGCCTTTGCCGCCGGATGTGGCCTGGTTGACGGGTGAGAGGAGGCCGGTCGTCGCATCAATAGCGAAGGCCTTGACCGTGCCGCTGGGCTTGCCCGCGTAGAGGGAACCGGCGCTTTCCGAGACGGCGTAAAGGTGGCGGCGATCGGGCGAAAGGGCGAGGAACGACGGGTTGACCGACTCGCCTGCGAGGGTGAGTTCGCCGAGCCGGCCCGTTTCGAGATCAAGGCGGCCCACGTAGATGCCCTTGCTGGTGGTCTTGGTGTAGGTGCCGATGTAAACGAGCAATTCGCGGGCGGAGGAGATCGCGGTGGTCATCAGGAAAAACGAAAGGATGATGGGCAGGCGCATGGCAGGAGCAGGAAACTTGGAAGACACGGGAGTTGCATGCAAGCTGCCCGCCGCCCACGTTGAGGCGCTTATGGCTCTGTTCAGTCTCCTTGATGTCAATCTCTGCTTCGGTGGCCCGGCGATTTTGGAAAACGTGAATTTCCAGGTCGATCCCGGCGAACGGCTCTGTCTGGTCGGCCGCAACGGCGCGGGCAAGTCCACCCTCATGAAGATCATCGCCGGCGAGATGAAGCCCGATACCGGCGCCGTTTTTCGCCAGCCCGGCGCGGTTTTCACGCGGCTTGTGCAGGAAATCCCCACTGATCTCACCGGCTCAGTCACCGAGATCATCACCTCCGGACTCCGTCCTCAAGGCGACCATGAGGAAGACTGGGAGCGCGACCTGCGCGTCGACACCCTCATCGAGAAACTGAATCTTCCGCCACAGGCCGATTTCACCGCGCTCTCTGGCGGACTGAAGCGCCGCGCGCTTCTTGCCCGCGCCCTCGCCGGCCAGCCCGACCTGCTCCTCCTCGACGAGCCGACCAACCATCTCGACCTCGAATCCATCCTCTGGCTCGAAGACTTCCTGTTGAGCGAAAAAATCACGCTCTTCTTCGTGACCCACGACCGCGCCTTTCTGCGCAAGCTGGCCACCCG
This sequence comes from Verrucomicrobiota bacterium, assembly GCA_025352985.1. Lineage (GTDB taxonomy): Bacteria > Verrucomicrobiota > Verrucomicrobiia > Opitutales > Opitutaceae > Rariglobus. The sequence goes on along the minus strand of JANXRL010000157.1, from coordinate 12,981 downwards.
CATCGTCGAACTCGACCGCGGCCGCCTCGCGAGCTGGGCCTGCGACTACGACACCTACCTCGTCCGTAAAGAAGAGGTCGTCGCCGCCGAGGAGCGAAACCAAGAGCTCTTCGACAAGAAACTCGCCCAGGAAGAAGTGTGGATTCGCAAAGGCGTGAAGGCCCAGCGCTCCCGCGCCGTCGGCCGCATCCACGCGCTCGAAGCCATGCGCGAAGAACGCCGCGCCCGCCGTGACCGCACGGGCAACGTGAACATGCGCCTCGCCGAGGCCGAGAAGACCGGCGTTAAGGTGCTCGACGCCGAAAACGTATCCTTCTCCTATCCCGACGGACGCGTGCTGCTGCATGATTTTTCCACCGTTATCACGCGTGGCGACAAGATCGGTATCATCGGGCCGAACGGCGCGGGCAAGACCACGCTCATCAAGCTACTCCTCGGTCAGCTCAAGCCAACCGGCGGCACGCTCAAGCTCGGGACCAAACTCGAGGTCGTCTACTTCGACCAGCTCCGCGACCAGATCGACGATAACAAAACCGTGGCCGACAACATCGCCGACGGAAACACCACTGTCACCGTCAATGGCCGCTCTCGCCACGTCATCGGCTACCTTCAGGATTTTCTCTTCACGCCCGACCGCGCCCGCACGCCGGCCCGCGTGCTCTCGGGCGGCGAGCGCAACCGCCTGCTCCTCGCGCGTCTTTTCACGAAACCGGCCAATGTCCTGGTGATGGACGAGCCGACCAACGACCTCGACGCCGAGACGCTCGACCTTTTGGAAGACCTGCTGGTCGAGTATCAGGGCACGCTGCTCATCGTCAGCCACGATCGCGACTTCCTGGACAATGTCGTGACGAGCACCTTCGTGTTCGAAGGCAACGGCATCATCGGAGACTACGTGGGCGGCTACGCCGACTGGGTGAGCGAAAAAGCCAAGATCGCGGCGGCAGCGGCCAAAGTCGTCGCCGCGCCCAAGGCCGGCGTGCTCGTTTCCAAATCCGGCGTGGTCCCCAAAGCCGTGCGCAAACTTTCCAACAAGGAGCAGCGCGAACTGGCCGAACTGCCCGCGCAGATCGAGAAACTAGAAGGCGAGCAGGCCGCACTGACGGCGAAGCTGGGTGAGGTGAGCATCTACCGGAAAGATCCGGCGGGCGCGACGGCGGCCAAGAAGCGTCTCGACGAAATCGAGGCGGAGCACGCCACTGCTTTCGCCCGCTGGGAGGAGCTGGAAGCCGTCAAAAACGGCTGAGGACGTTAGTGATCGTTTTATCGAATCCCGCGTCGGCCGCGTGAACGTGGCAACCTGCACTCCCCGTCACGGCGCGGTAAGTGAAGGCGGATTGGGCGGACGGTCTTAAACTTTGGCCTTGGCCGGAGTCTTGGACTGGCGCCAGCGGCGAACGCCGTAGAAGGCGAGACCGCTGCTCATCATGATGAGGCCGTAGGTGGAGGGCTCGGGCACGGGGCGGATCTGTTTCCAGCCGGTGCCGTAGGTGGTCGAGTAGCTTTTATCCGCGTAGCCTTCGAACTCGATGCGGGGGAGCAGTCCACTCAGGGTGGCATCGGAGTTTGAGCTGTCGATGAGCAGAAAGTCGGTGAATTCGTTCCAGTTTCGGATGAGGAGCTTGCCGTCGGAGGGGATATTGAGGGCGCTGAGGTAAAGGTAATTGGGGGAGCAGACGTCGCCGCCGGCGAAGTCGATGACGGCGGTGCCGGTGATGGAGAGGCTGGCGAAGGTTTCGGTGATGCCGGCGGTGGTGCTGCCGTTGAGGACGAGCTTGGTTTCGCCGGTGCCGCCGTCGGTGTTGCCGTTGAGGGTGACGTTGGCGGTGTTGGCGATCTGTTCGTTGGCGTTGATCTGGAGGATGTCGGTGCCGCGGCCGTCGCCGACGGTGATGTTGCCGGCGATGGCGGTGACGCTGTCGCTTTTCGCGAGGATGAGGCTGCCGTCGTTGACGTAAGTGGTGCCGGTGAGGGTGTTGGCGGTGGTGCCGGAGAGGGTGAGGGCGCCGGTGCCGGACTTGGTGAGGCCGCCGGTGCCGGTGAGGGTTGAGCTGATGTTGGTGCCGCCGGTGTTGTAGGCGTGGACGATGAGTTCGTTGCTGTTACCGGTGGTGAGGGAGCCGCCTGAGATGGTGGCGGCAGTGCCGCCGGTGGTGAGAATGCCGCCGGAAGCCACGGTGAGGGCGAAGCCTGCCTGAACCACGTCGATACCGGAGCCGAGCTTGAGGGAATTGACGGTGCGGCTGGCGGTCACGGTGACGTCGCTCGTGTTGCCGGCGTTGATCGAGGAGGTCCAACTGGTCTGGGCGGTGTTGGTGCTGGTCACGGCGTAGATGCCGTCGGGGGTGGTGGAGTCGACGGTGCCGTAGCCCGCAAAGGAGGTGCCGTTGACGGTGGCGTAGGCGAGGATGCCGTTGGCCATCGTCGGAATGCTGGTGAAAACCGTGCGGGGATTGTTGCCGGTGTTACCGAGGGTGCCGTTGGAGGTGTTGTTGGTGAAGTCGATCGTGGCGCCGGCATTGCGAGTGAGGGAGGCAAAGGTGAGGACGCTGCTGCGGTTTGTGGCGCCGTTGCTGTTAGTGACCACATTGGCACCAGAGGACAGGGTCAGCGCGCCCATGGTTTCCAATGAGGCGGCACTTGAATTGCCAGTATAGACGAGCGAGCCGCCGCTCAGGGCCACCGTCGCGGAATCTTGGACGCGGGTTGCGTTGTTAGTGCCGCTGTTATCCAACGTAAACGTGCCGCCATTATTCACCGTGATGCCGGTGACTAAGGCCATCGTGCCGCCGCTTTGGAGGCGGAGCTCGGCGCCCTTCACGGTGACGGTGCCGGTGAAGGTGTTGGCAGCGGTAGCGTCGAGCCGGCCGTTGCCGGTGACCGTGATGCTGCCCGTGCCGGTGACGCTGCTGATGACGCCGGAGAGAACGCCTTCTGCCACCGTGGTGCCGGCCGTGCCGTTGATCACCCGGATTGTGCGGTCCGCGCCGGCGAGATCGATGGCGTTGGTGAAGGTCGTGGTGTTGTTCGAGCTGGTGGAGCCGAAGACGAGGGCGTTGCCGGTGGGGACGAAGGAACCGGAGCCCCATGTGACGCCGCCGCCTGCCAAGGTGACGTTGCGAGGCCCGCCGTAGGCGGAGAAACCGCCGTCGCCGGTCCACTGCACTTGGTCGGCGGATGTGCCGAGCGCACGGGTGAAACTGGTTGCGGTGTTTATTTCGAGGACGCCGCCGGCGAGTTGCAGGTTGCCGCCGGGGGGGGAACCGGTGGCAAAGCCGCCAGGCAGGGCCGCCTCGGAGGTAATGCGCAGTGCTCCCCCGGAAATGATGGTGTTGCCGCTATAAGTATTGCCGGTGTTGGTAAGCTCAAGGGTGCCGTTGCCGGTTTTGTTTAGGCCACCGGAGCCGGAGATGATGCCGGAGAGGACGCCATCCACCGCCCCCGTGGTGTTGCTGGTGCCATCAATCACGCGCACTTCACGGGTAACGGAGCCGAGCGCGATGTTGTTGTAAAAAGTGACAGTGTTGTCGGCATAGGCGGAGCCTAGAACGAGGGCGTTGCCGGTGGGGACGAAGGAACCGGAGCCCCATGTGACGTCACCGCCTGCCAAGGTGACGTTGCGAGCCCCGCCGTAGGCGGAGAAACCGCCGTCGCCGGTCCACTGCACTTGGTCGGCGGATGTGCCGAGCGCACGGGTGAAACTGGTGGCGGTGCCAATCTCCAAGACGCCGCCGGCGAGTTGCAGGTTGCCTCCCGAGGGAGCGCTGGTGGCGAAGCCGCCGGGCAGCGCGGTCTCGGCAGTGATGCGGAGGGCGCCGTTTGAGATGATGGTGGAACCGCTGTAGGAGTTGGCGGAGTTGGCAAGGGTCACGACGCCTTCGCCAAGCTTGGTGAGACTATAGGCGCCCGAAATGACGCCGTTGATGGTGAGGTTGCCATCGCGGGAACCGATGCTGGAGTCGGAGCCGAGGCGGATGCTGACGGCGGAGCCGAGGGTGTTGTTGCCGCCGTCGTTGTAGAGGGCACCGGCGGTGGTGGGGCCGTTCCAGACGCCATTGCCGTTGAGAGTGATGGTCTGAGTGGCGGTGTAGCTTAGCGGAGTGCCGGTGCTGCTGGGGCGGATGGTGAGGGAAGCGCCGTTTTCCACGGTGGTGGCGCCGGCGAAGGTGATGGAGGCGGTATTGGTGACTGCGCCGGTGAGGGCGTTGGATAGGGTGATGGTGGTTTCGGAGACGCCGGCGGAGATGCCGGTGATATAGGTGCCGGCGGGGATGCCGGTGCCGGTGACGAGCTGGCCGACCTTCAGATCGGCGGCGTTGGCGTTGGCGACCTGAAGGGAGGTATTGCCAGTGGTGCGTGCTAGGTCGTTGGTGCGCGAGACGGAACCGCCTAGAGCCCCATCGGCGGTGATGACGAGCTGACCGGCTTGAACATCGACATTACCGATCCATACGGAGGTGGAATTATTGGCGTTCAGCGTGGCAATGGCGGAGGTGTTTACCGTTAGGTTGCCAGAGCCGGAGATGGCGCCGTCGAAATTCACAGAGCCTGTTCCTGTGACGGTTATGTCACTACCGCTCGGGAACACGGTGCTGTTGGTCGTGATGGTTCCGTCGAAACAAAGACTCGAATGGGAGTTGTTGTTAATGGCCAGGTCTTCGGCCACGTTGATGTTGGCGTTGATGGCGTATTGTTTGTAGTCGCCATTGACTTTGGTGACATTGACGGAGGGGCTGCCGGCGAGGTTCGGATCTCCTAGTGTGATGGTGGGGGTGTCGGCCGCTGTGCCGATGGTGTAGTTGGCGCGGCCGTCAAAGGTCATCGAGCGAACCGCGACGTTGTTATCGAGATCCACGAGTTGGTTGGTCGAAGGGAGACCTCCGAAGATCACGTCAGCGTTTTTGAAAGGAGTGCGGTTGGTTTCGGCGGCGATAGGGGAATACCAGTTGGTGTTGGATTCGCCGCCGGCGGTGGAGCCCCATTTGGTGGTGCCCGCGTTGCCGCTCCACTCGTAGGCGGCGGAGCCGATGCTGGTGGTCTGGATCGTGGCGATCTTGCCGCCGAAGGTGGAGAAGTCGGCGGTGCCGCTGGCATCGGCGTTGGGAGTGCTGGTGGGGTAGATGCTCGAGTTCGTGAAATCGATGAGGCTGGCGGCGGTGCTGACGGCGGTGTCGGCGGAGAGGAGGGAGTAGCCGAAGATAGTTTGACCAGCGGTGATACCGAGACTGGTGAGACTGATGGCGACGCCGCCGATGCCGACGGTCTGGGAGTCGCCGATGCTCAGGGCGGTGCCGGAGAGGTTGTCGGTGGCAGTGGTGCGGAAACCGGTCGAGGTGGAGGTGATGGGATTACCGGAGAGAGGGAGGGGCAGCTTGTCGGGATAGGAGGTGCCGGTGACGAGGACGCCGGTATTGGCGTAGGCGGTGGGGAGTTTGTTTGCGCTGTTGTCGATGCCGGTGAAAACGGCGACACGGAAATCGTCTTGGCCACCTACGGGGTCGAAATTAAAAACAATGAGAACTTCGTCGCCGACGACGGTGTAGCCGGTGGACCAGACGAAATCGATGCGCTCGATATTATGGCCTACGCCGCCGGCACCACTGGAGGTGTTGGCGAAGGTATCCCAAGTGGAGTTGAGGACATTACCGCCGAGAAGGAGGTCCTTCATGGTGGCGTTGTAGGTGCCGTAAACGGTCGTGCCGCCTGAGGCGGAGGAGAGAATGCTGACGGCTTGGCCGGCGACGTTCGTGGTGCCTGTGGGCGTGGCGGTGTTACGACGGATAAAAACATCGTCGGCGCCGGCGCCGGCGGTTCCAGCGTCATATGTTCCGACGGCCGTGGTGATGGTGAGCGGCGTGGCGTAGTTATTTTGGTAGGTGATACCGCCGACGGTCTGATCCGCAGCATCCGAGGTTTGAAGCGTCCACGCACTGATGTTCTGCACCTGGGCGGAGGCGTAAACGCATCCGAGGATGAAGGTCGCAAGCGATAGGATGACGCGCAGTTTCACGGTGTTTGACGCGTTGCGAGGTTTATCCCGACGGGATGTTTACGAACATGGATACATCCTCGGGCCGACGTGAAATGCTCCAAACTGCCGCGGGAAAACGGCGCGAGCTGCGGGTGATAGAAAAAGGCGCTACCATAATACTAGTTTTTATGATGGCCGAAGATAGGCTGGGGGCAATTTTTATCTGGGGTTTTCACCCTATACATATCTGCTTTTATTTCAGAAGGCTTTCAGGGGGGGGGAGGTATTTTTTAGCCTGTTAATTACCGGAAATGGGCCTGATCCGGCATATTCTAGCGTTTGGAGGATTCAGGGACTGCGGGATCTTTACCTGCGGGGAGGGCAGGCTTACTTTTGTTATAACCTAATTTATCAAGAATGGCATAAGTGACCTCTAGCGGTAGGGTTGGCAGGCCTGTTAAAAGGTCGGCCCTAGGGCTTTCCTTTCCGGTTGGTGCTAAAGCGCGATTCAGTAATGGAAGCATGCGAGGTAACTCATTGGCTTCTAATTTTATCCATGTTTCGGCCTGACTCCTGGTCGTATCATCCACGCCGCCGGCGGCCGCGCAATAAAGAGCGATATACAATGGCATCTGTTCGGCACGGGGCACCGTGGGGTCATGCCGCCAGAGATCGACAAGGGCGCGGAGAGAGGCGGGGTGGGGATAGCGGATGAGATGGGTGCATAACACCTCGATCTCGGCATCACCGAGTTTTTTTCGGTTGGCCAGTAAGGCCGCGATTTCGCGGCCGCGGCCTGCGTCGTCCTTTGCCGCAGCATAGGCGGCGAGGCCGAGTGCCAAAACCGTGCGACCAGGCAAACGACTGCGGGCGGCCCGGACTTGCGCCAGCATCCCTCCGCTGGTGCCGAGGGTGATCTGCCGGTCGAGCGCGTAATACAGCATATAGCCGTTGGCGGTCTCGGCTGCGAGCGTGCGCAGGCTGTTTTGCAACGCTTCGCCTTTCAGAGTGCCGCGGAGGGTCTCCGCCTCGATTTCTAGGATCGTGCGCCACTCCAGGGCGAGTTTTGGCCGACCGGGTGCGCCTGTATCCAGCAGCGCAGGGTCGTGCAGTTGGCGGGCGGCGAACAGCAGCGCGTTCACCCAGGCCGCTTCGCGGGGTGAATGCGCCAGCTCTTCGCGGGCCAGCAGCGCGACCTGCTCATAGGCGGCATGGACTAACAGGTGGTTGAGCCACACTTGCGTGGTGGCCGGGCGTTTTTCCGGGTGGCTGTCTCGCAATTGGCGGTAGAGTTTGTCCGCCAAGGTAGGGTTGTCCGCCTGGCGAAAATGCGCGAGCATCATGCCGGCTGCATAGTTGGAGGGGTTCAACTGGTAGGCGATGGTCATTGAGATCATGGCCTCATTGATGTGGCCCTCGGTGTAGGCTGATCGTGCATTGCCCACGAAATAATCCGAGCGGACCACGTTCAATTCATGCCATGCCGGCGGCCAGAGCAGTTGGTAAAGCTTCGCCTGATAACCGATGGCACGCAGGCCGGCCCATGCGCCCAGCGTTACGATCAGAAAGACGGTAACCAGCGTCAGTGCGGCTGTCCGCGCCGCCAGTCCCCAGAACGGCCTCACTTCGTTCGCATTCACGCGGCAGCACCAGCGTCCGTCGGCCCCGCGTTCCAGCAACGGGCACACCTTGCGAAAGCGTTCCGGTTTATGCCAATCAAACACCGCTTCGCATCCCGTGACGTGAGCCTTTCCCGAGTCGCTGGGCACTTGGCAAGGGCAGGAACTCCGGGCTCCGCGCAACCGGAATAGCGTCTTGCGCGCGTTCCAGTAGGGGAACGCCCACAACAAGCGTAAGAAATCCATGAGCCAGCCTTTCACCACCGCGTAAATGCCTTTCTGCGGTGTTAAAAGCAAACTTCAAGGATGAGCGCCCGGATCAGTCGGCGGTGGGCTTTGACCATTTTTCCTTGGCCATCAAAGATTCAGGCGAGGATTGTTCGGACACGAGCTGGTCGCCGACATAGAGCCTGATCCAGATGCCGCGCAATTCGCCGCTTTCGTTGCCGAAGTAGATGTCTCGCCGTTTGCAAACTTCAGCGGATTGGGTGCGGAAAGTTTCTGAACCGCCGGTCTTCAACGCGGCGATGGACTTGGTTCCGGAGATCATGGTGGGGGAGGTGGTATCGCTAAACGTCCGCGATAAAATATTGTATTCGAAGCGGATTTTTTCGAGCGGACGGAGGTGATTGTTGATGATCTGCACGATATAGCCCCAGTCTTCGTGCTTGTGGGTATAGCCATCGAACTTTGCCAGCGTGTGTGAATCGAATTTCCCGCGGCTTAGGCCGACGACGATTTTTTTGGGGTCGGGAACGAATTTTTCATCGGGCGCCTGTTTGACTGCAGTTTTTTGGTTTGCGGACCAGTCGCCAAGGTATTTCCGGTCGTCGTCGCTTAGAGTCGAAATCGCGAGCGTGAAGGACTGGCCGTCGTCGCGCCGGATGATGACTTGGTCATTCTGAACGGAGACAATTTCAGCAGTGACGGTGCGTCCCGCTTGGTCAGTAAACGTTCTGGGGGCGGCCTCCAGTAAACCGGCGGCGAACAAAAATAAGGCGATGGCGCGCAACATAACGACGTGGTTTAGATTCCAAGTTGTAAGTAGTCGATAATTTGCTGCTCAGGCGGTGAGGCTGGCTATTCACTCCAAGTGGTGAGGGAACGGGCGGGCAGGGCGATGCGGCCGCGCAGGAAAGGCAGATCCAAGCCGATGGTGGCGTCCGGCGGAGGCGGGGTTGGCGAGCGCGAGCACGTGGCGTTCGCCGGGTTTGAGGAAGGCTAGGGCGAAGCCGGCCAGGTTGCCGCGCAGAGGGATGAAACGCGCGCCCGGGCGGACGAAGTGGGCGAGGTGCTTTATCATATAGGATTCGGGATTGAAGGTGACGGCGCCGCCCGCACCGTCGGCAGTGATCATCGTGTTTTGCCGCCAGCCCCAGGTGCTCTCGCCGCCGGGTGGGAGAATCATGTTCCAGTAAGCGTAGGCGGAGGCGCCGTGGTTAAAATACTGCCAGAGCAGATCGAAGACGTAGAAGGCGTAGCTCCACGTGTTTTTGCCGTCGCCGCACTCGCCTTCGGTCTGGATGACGGGGAGGTCGGGCCACTCGGCGCGAGTCTGGGCAAGCGCGCCCTTGCCGGCCCACTGGTAGCCGACGCCTTTCATGAAGGTGCGGGCGTCCTGATCTGCCATGATGGTGTGCAGCCAATTATGGTAACAATCGCCGTCGATCTGGTCGGGCAGCCAGCCTTGGAGTGCACCGCGTTCGAGGGTGTCGGCCCAAAGCTCGCAGGACTCGCCGGCAGCCGCGAAACGCCGGCCGAGGTGGTCGCGGATGAAGTCGCGCATGGACTCGCCGGTCCACAGGCACGAGGGAAACTTCTGGTCGGAGTTGGGCTCGTTTTGGACGTGGAGTTGGGAAATGGAAACGTCCTCGGCGCGGAAGGCGCGGACGGCGAGCAGCAGGTAGTTGGCGTAGGCCGAGAGGACGGCGGGGTCGGCGCGCAGGCGGCTGCCGTCGTAGCGCATGACGGGAGGGGGTATCAATGATTATGGAAAAGGGTGGCGAGCCGAGTTTTTGCATACCTTAATGAGTGGCTGCGAGCACAGCGTTGGTTTGGAGGCTCTGTCCACAGGCGATCTGGAGGAGCTGGCCGATACCGGTCTGGTCGATCAAGGCGGAGGGGTTTTGGGTCACGATTTCGTTTTTGGTTTAGACGCCGAGGAAGTTGCCGGAGTCGTCACTCGCACAGCGCCCTGAGCGGCTATAGATGAAAATACAATAATAGTCGGCCGGACCCCGTCGGATCGCCGCATGTGATGACTTAGCAATCAAGGCGCGAGGATTCGTCTCGCAGCATTGGGGAAAATTTCTCCGCGTGGACGTTGGGCTGTGCTGACGGAAGACCTATCTTCAGCACGGTCGCGGCGGGTGAGGGTGAAAAGCGACGCATGACCAGCGAGCGCGGCGGCGAGGCGGGCGACGGGCACGCGGTAGGGCGAGCAAGGGCAGGTCGCTCAACCGGGACGGCGGGATCTTTTTGAGTTTTGCCAGCGGGTGAGACTCGGGCAGCACTAAGACTGCGGCCAATTGGGCCAGTTCTGTCCAGACAAAGGCCTTCAAGGCCGACTCCAAACCGGCCCGGCAGGATCACCAGATCAAGCAGGCCCGCCGCGGCTTTCTCCGCCTTTTCACGCGGGGTGAGGTCGGACAACTCAAGGCGCACGCGCGGCGTGGTCACTTGGAATTTCTCGATGGCCCGCGGCATCAGGCCGGCGACGAGTGACGGCACGTAACCGACCCGGAGCACGTCACCCTTCAGTCCGCCGCGCATGCGCCGGATCGCCAGATCGGCACGTGCGAGCACCTCGCGCGCCTCCTCGTAGAACAATTCCCCCTCGGGCGTCAGGGTGATGGTGTTCTTGCCCCGCTTAAAGAGAACCACGCCCAATTCGTCTTCGAGGTCCTTCACCTGTCGGCTGAGTGCCGGGGCGGTCACATGAAGAATTCCGGCCGCACGCTAAAAGCCGCCGTGCGCGGCGACCGCGGTAAAATAGCGCAGATGACGAAGCTCCATGGGTAAGGTCGCTGGCGATTAAGTAAAAGTATGGGTGACCCCAAAAACACGGCAATGGGCAGTTACGGGTTTATCCGCTATTCTTGGCCCGTCAGCCAAACAACCGATCCAACCCGGATTCACCTCCGCCAAACAACATGAACTCCACCGCCAGATTTTCTTCTTCCAGCAAACTCGCCGGCAAGATCGCCCTCATCACGGGAGGCAGCAGCGGCCTCGGCCTTGCCACGGCCAAGCGCTTCATCGCCGAGGGCGCCCGGGTCTTTGTTACTGGGCGCCGTCAGGCGGAACTCGACGCCGCCGTCCGCGAACTGGGCGACCAGGCGACCGGCATCCAGGGAGACATTGCCAAACCGACCGATCTCGACCGGATTTTCGCCACGATCAAATCCCAGGCCGGCCGTCTCGACGTGCTTTTCGCCAACGCTGGCGGCGGCGTTTTCGTGCCGCGTGAGCAGGTCACGGAGGAACACTTTGACCGCTACTTTGGCATTAACGTGAAGGGCACGCTCTTCACGGTGCAGAAGGCGTTGGCCCTGATGCCGGCCGGCTCAGCCATCGTGCTCAACGGATCCATGGTCTCCACGAAGGGGTTTCCCGCCTTTGGGGTGTATGCCGCGACCAAAGCGGCGTTGCGATCCTTTGCCCGCACCTGGGCGGTGGATCTCAAGGCGCGCCAGATCCGGGTCAACGTCGTCGCCCCGGGCACGGTGATCACGCCTGGCTACAAAACCGAACTCGGTCTCAGCGACGAGCAACTGGACGCCATAAAGGCGCAAGTCGTCGCCACGGTGCCCAGCGGTCGCACGGGCACGCCGGACGAGGTCGCCAAGGCGGTCTTGTTTCTGGCGTCCGACGACGCCAGCTACGTCAACGGCGTCGAACTCTATATCGACGGCGGCGCGGCCCAAATCTAACTGGGTCGCCTCCGCGCCCGGCGCGCCAACGCATCGCCGGCCTGAAGAGGTGCATGAAAAAGCCCCGCGCCGGTGGGGGCGCGGGGCTTGCGGAATCGCCTGCAAGCAGGCTCCTACGTTTTGGAAGGCTTACTTCTTCTTGGCGGCGGCGCGCTTTTCCTCGATGGCGGCCTGGGCGGCGGCGAGGCGGGCGACGGGGACGCGGTAGGGCGAGCAGGAGACATACGTCAGACCCACCTTGTGGCAGAACTTGACGGAATCCGGGTCGCCGCCGTGTTCGCCGCAGATGCCGAGCTTGATGCCGGGGCGGGTCGCATTGCCCTTCTCACAGGCGATCTTCACGAGCTGGCCCACACCGGTCTGGTCGATCGAGGCGAAGGGGTTCTTCTTCACGATTTCGTTTTCGGTGTAGGTGCCGAGGAAGCTGCCGGAGTCGTCACGGGACATGCCCAAGCAGGTCTGCGTGAGGTCGTTCGTGCCGAAGCTGAAGAACTCGGCGGTCTGGGCGATTTCGTCGGCGGTGAGAGCACCGCGGGGGATTTCGATCATGGTGCCGACGGAGTAGGCGATCTTCACCTTCTTCTCCTTCTGCACGAGAGCGGCGACCTCGTGAACGATGGCGACCTGGAGATCGAGCTCCTTCTTGAAACCGACGAGCGGGATCATGATCTCGGGCTTGGCCTTGTAGCCGGCTTTGGTCGCATCGGCGGCCGCTTCGAGAACGGCGCGGGCCTGCATGCGGGTGATCTCGGGGAACTTGATGCCGAGACGGCAGCCGCGGAAGCCGAGCATGGGGTTGAACTCATGCAGCTCGTGGACGCGGTGGATGATCTTCTCGACGGGAACGTTGAGTTTCCGGGCGAGATCCATCTGCGCTTCCTTGGAGTTCGGGAGGAACTCGTGCAGGGGCGGATCGAGGAAGCGGACGGTCGCGGGATAGCCCTTGAGCGCCTTGAAGATTCCGTAGAAGTCGTCGCGCTGGTAGGGGAGGAGCTTGGCGAGGGCGGTTTCGCGGGCGGGGAGATTATCGGCAAGGATCATCTCGCGCATCGCGTCGATGCGGTCGCCTTCGAAGAACATGTGCTCGGTGCGGACGAGGCCGATGCCGACGGCACCGAAAGCGATGGCCTCGGCGGCCTGCTTGGGGGTGTCGGCATTGGTGCGGACGCTCATCTTGGTGGACTGGGCGCACCATTTCATGAGCTGCACGTAGTTCTTATACTTCTCGGTCTTCTGCGCTTCTTTGTCGTCGGAGAGGAGGCCGGAGATGATCTCGGAGGGGGCGGTCTTGATCTGGCCCGCGTAAACGAGGCCGGAGGTGCCGTCGATGGAGAGGAAGTCGCCTTCCTTGAACGTCTGGCCGTCGATGACGGCGATCTTCTTGTCGTAGTCGATCACGACGCCGGCGGCGCCGCAGACGCACACCTTGCCCATCTGGCGGGCGACGAGCGCGGCGTGG
>JANXRL010000143.1 GCA_025352985.1 Verrucomicrobiota bacterium | reverse complement strand
GCGGCGGAGCCAACCGCTCGACCGGCGAACGCCGCGGCGTCAACATCACCTACTCCGTCGGGTGGGTGCGCCAGGAGGAGAACCAATACCTGGCGACGCCCGCTGACATCGCCAGGACACTCGACGACGTGCCGGCGATGGCGGGGCCGAGAAACGCCACGACGGGGAGCAGCCCGCCGCGCAGGGCGTGGCGCAGGATGACGCGGGTTTCGGAGGCGCCCTTAGCGCGGGCGGTGCGGATGTAATCCTGGCCGAGCACTTCAAGCATGCCGCCGCGGGTGAGGCGGGCGATGTAGGCTGCGTAAACGATGCCGAGCGTGAGCGCGGGGAGGACGCGGTCCTGCCAGACATACCAGCCGGATGCGCTGAACCAGCCGAAGTGAATCGCGAAGAGGAGCACGAGAACCGGTCCGAGCACGAAGGTGGGCACGCAGATGCCGGTCATGACGATGCCGGAGGTCACGTAGTCGGCCCAGGTGTTTTTATAGACGGCGGCGAGGATGCCGGTGGAGAGGCCGATAGTGAGCGCGATGAGGAGGGACCACGCGCCGAGTTCGAGCGAGACGGGGAATTTATCCGCGATGATCTCGTTGACGGTGCGGTTGGAGTATTTGGTGGAGCGGCCGAGGTCGCCGTGAAGCACGATGTTGCCGACGTAGGTGAAAAACTGCTTGTGGAACGGCTGGTCGAAACCGTAGTAGGCCTCGAGGTTGTGTCTGATCTCCGGGGTGGTGGCTTTTTCGCTGTCGAAGGGGCCGCCTGGAACCAACCTAAGCATCAGGAAGGAGGCCGTGATGAGCACCAAGAGGACGGGAATCGTCTGGAGAAAGCGTCGTGCGATTAAGCGGAACATCCGGGGGGAGGGGATCAGTTGCCGGATTCGCCGAGGGTCGTGAGATCGCGGTCGGTCAGCAGCCAGATGAGGCCGGCGGCATGCGTGTTCTGTTTCACGGTCTGGCGAAGCTTGGCGTTGGAAGGGTATTCAACGACGAAGACGGGTTTGGCGGCCGCCGTGGCTAAGGCGAGGAATCCTAGCGTGTAATTAGCGTCGTTTTTGGGCTTAAGTTTTTTGCCGTCTGTGAACAGATCCTCGACGCCTACCGCGGTGATAGTGGCGATGAAGTCGCGGTGGGCGAGAAGCTGCACGCCGTTCTGAGGGATAACGATGGCATCCGGCTTGGTTACGCGGATGTGGGCGGCGATGGTCCACACCCAGTCAACCATGTCGCGGCGGTAACTCTGGCGGGTCTCGGGGTTGACGCGGTTGTCGATGAACTTGCGGCCGTTTTGCTCGAAGAACTCAAAGCCGTCCACGATGTCGAGGTAGAGGCCGTCGAATCCCTGCGCCATGATGTCGTCCGCGTCATTCAGGATAATAGTCTGCCAGGCGGCCTGCCAATATTTGACGCGGTAGTTGCCCGGCCAGTCGGGGTTGACGGGGCCGAGCCAAGAGGGGGCGAGAGAGGTGGGCTTGTTTTTGCGGACCCACTGCGGCTGCCAATAGGAGCGGTAATCCTCCGCCTCACCGACGGAGAGGTAGGCGATGACCTTGCGGCCGGACTTGCCCTGACGGATGGTGGCGATGTCGGCGGGAGTCCACGCGGTCGTCCCGTCGAACGCGGCGTCGATGACGATCCAATCTCGTCCGCTGGCGGCGAGAGACTGGACCGCCTGAGCAGGCGTGGAGGCGCGGGCGTCGGCTTGGAGGACGTAGGCGAGGGAGGTGGGGGTGGTTTGCGCGGCAGCGGAAGAGCCAAGGAGCGCGAGGGAGGCAAGTCCCGCGAACAAAGAGAAGTGGGCACGCATAATTTTAAAAAACAACGGGGTTATTACGGAATGAGATCAATCCACTTCCACGCACGGTTGTCGATGAGCTGGGGAACCCAACCTTTGACCTTGGAGTTGATGGCATAGACACGGGTGTAGAAATAAATGGGAATGACGGGGACCTCGTCGGCAAGGATTTGCTCAAGCTGCTGGTAGTCTGCCATGCGTTCGGCCTCGGTGGGGGCGGAGGTGGAGGCGCGGAGGACCCGGTCATAGGCGGCGTTGGACCAACCGGTCTGGTTGTTGCCGGCGCCGGTCATCCACATGCTGACAAAGGTGCTGGGATCGGGGTAGTCGCCGATCCAGCCCGCGCGGGCGATCTGGTAGTTCCCGGTGTTCTGGGAATCGAGATACACTTTCCATTCCTGATTCTGGAGGGTGATGTCCACGCCGAGACGGGTCTTCCACATTTGCTGGATGGCCTCGGCGATGGTGCGGTGGCTTTCGAGGGTGTTGTAAAGTAGCT
Organism: Verrucomicrobiota bacterium; assembly: GCA_025352985.1. Classification (GTDB taxonomy): domain Bacteria; phylum Verrucomicrobiota; class Verrucomicrobiia; order Opitutales; family Opitutaceae; genus Rariglobus. The sequence continues at coordinate 10,464 of JANXRL010000143.1, read as the reverse complement.
CGACGTGAGGAAAATTTTTGCCACCGGGGTAACCGGCTTCGGCTAGTAGGCGGCGCGCTTCGTCCAGATCGCGGGAGATGCGGGCGGTGGCGGCGAACCCGGGAGAGGGCGGAGTGAAATTCCACGCGGGCGTCTGTCCGCCGCGGAGGATGTCGCGGACGATGGCCTCGCGGTCGAGGGCGATGGAGAGGGCGCGGCGGACGCGCACGTCGTTGAGCGGGGGCTTGGTGACGTTGACGCGATAAAAATAAACACCGTAGTAAGGGTCCTCGTGATACATCGCCGGGAAGTCGCGCTTGTAGACGGCGATCTTGGAGAGAGGGAGAGACTCGGTGCGGTCGAGCTGGCCGGAGCGGAACATGCGTTCCTCGGTTTCGCCGCTTTCGATGGGCATGAAATCAATCTCGTCGAGTTTCACGGCCGTGCGGTCCCAATAAGTGGGCGAGCGGGTGACGACGAGGCGCTGGTTGGGGAGCCATTTCTTTAGGATGAACGGGCCGTTGCCCACGAAGTTTTCGGGGCGTGTCCAGGCGGTGCCCTTGCGGGCGAGGCCGTCGAATTTGGCGATGGTGTCCACGGGCACGGGGAACCAGGCGTAGTGCTTCATCTCCTCAAGCAGGTAGGGCGTGCGGTTGTTGAGCGTGAGTTGAAGGGTGCGGTCGTCGAGAGCTTTGGCGCCGACTTGGGCGAAGTCGGCGAGCGTGCCCTTGTTAAAGGCCTCCGCGCCGACGAGCGGGTAGAGCTGGTAGGCGTATTCGGCGGCGAGCGTCGGAGTGAGGATGCGCTGGTAGGAACGGACGAAGTCGGTGGCGGTCACGAGGCGTCCGTCGGACCATTTCGCGTCGGCGCGCAGATGGAACGTGTAGACGAGGCCGTCGGGAGAAATATCCCAGCTCTCGGCGACGCCCGGAGATGAGCCGACGCCCGAGGGGGCTTCGACCACCAATCCCTCGAAGAGGGCGGTGATGATTTTATTTTCGGAGACGCCGGTGACTACCTGGGGATCGATGTCCTGAGGCTCGGCGCCGTTGCCGAAGCGGAAGATTTTTCCCGCGATGGTTTTGGAGGCGGCAGGTTCTTTTTTTGAGCAGCCGGAGGGCAGCAAAACGAGGCCGATGCAGAGGAAAATGATCCCGAAGGTGCGCGTGGTCATGGTTCCAGCCAGACGTGTTTATAGGGATGATGGTCGAGGAGCGTGGGCGACCAGCCTTTGACGGACGGCTGAAGCAGAAAGACGTGCGTGTAATAATAGATCGGGATGAAAGGCGCGTCGGCCACGAGGAGCGCCTCGGCTTTTTGGAAAAGGGCGTCGCGGGCGGCGGGGTCGTCGGTGCGGGCGGCTTGGTGAAGGAGCTGGTCGTAGTCGGGGTTGTTCCAGCCGGTATAGTTGTTGCCGCTGTCGCCGGTCCACACGGAGAGGAAGGACAACGGGTCGGCATAATCACCGATCCACGACGAACGCATGATTTGGTAATCACCCGTGCGGCGGGCGGCGAGGACGCTCTTGCCTTCCATGCTGACGAGGCGCACGTCTAGGCCGAGTTCCTTGCGCCACATGGCCTGGATCGCCTCGGCGATGACGCGGTGGTTGTCTGAGGTGTTGAAGAGAAGCTCGATCACGGGCGCGCCCTTGCCGTCGGGGTAGCCGGCGGAGGCGAGCAGGCGGCGGGCTTCGTCGAAACTAGTCTCGATGCGCGCGGACGGCGTGTAGCCGGCGGTGCCCGGGGGGGTGAAGGCATGGGCGGGGAGCTGGCCGCCACGAAGGGTGTTTTTGACGAGGAGGTCGCGATCTACGGAGAGCGCGAGGGCGCGGCGGACATCGCGGGCGTTGAGGAACGGACGGGTGATGTTGATGCGGTAGAAATAGGTGCCGAGGTAGGGATCGATGCGGAGAAGCTTCGGCTGGGTGTCGCGGTAGGTGTCGATCTTGGCGAGGGGAAGCGCCTCGGTGAGATGAAGCTGGCCGGCGCGGAAGGCGCGCTCCTCAGCGTTTACGTCCTCAATGGGGTAGAAGTGAATGGCGCCAAGGCGCACGGCGGCGGCGTCCCAGTAGGTGGCGGATTTTTCAACGATAAGGCGCTGGCCGAGGCGCCATTCCTTGAGGGTGAACGGGCCGTTGCCGACGAAGGTCTCGGGGCGCGCCCAGCGGTTGCCGCGTTGGTAGAGGGAGCCGGATTTTTCGAGGGTCGGCGCGTAGACGGGCCACCAGATCCAGTGCTGGAGAAGAGAGAGGAAATACGACGCGGGGTGCTCAAGCGTGATGACTACGGTGCGGGCGTCGGGCGCGGAGAAACCGACTTTAGAGAAATCGGTGACGAGGCCCTTGTTGAAAGCTTCGGCGCCTTGGACGAGGTAGAGCAGGCTTGCGTTGTCGGCGGCGAGCGACGGGGTGAGCACGCGTTGCCACGAAGCGAGGAAATCATGCGCAGTGACGGGGTCGCCGTTGGACCACTTGGCGTTGGTGCGCAGGTGGAAGGTGTAGGTGAGTTTGTCGGGGGAAACGTCCCAGCTTTCGGCGACACCGGGGACGGGATGGAGGTCAACGGGGTCCTCGGCGACGAGTCCCTCGAAGAGGGCGGAGAGGACGGTGTAATCGCTCGTGCCGGTAGCGAGGGCGGGGTCGAGGTCGGAGAGGTCGGGCCCCATGCCTCGCGAGAGAATCTGCTCGCGGTTGCCCCGCTCGACGGCGGTCTCGTGGGGGCCGCAGGCGGAGAAGAGTAAAATGCCCACGAAACACACGAAAAGACACGAAAGGCGGAGAGAAGAAATCACGGATTTTTTGCCCAAGGAACACACGGATTACACGGAAAAATCGGAGAGGGGTTCACCTCGAAAAGCACGAAATACTCCAAAGGCGCAGCAGGAGGGTTTCGCGGGATTTACGGGCATCAAGTTTTCTGGATAAGCGCGACGGCATGGGCGGCGATGGCGAGGCCGCGGCCGATTTCGTCAACGCCTTCGTTGGTGGTGGCTTTGAGGCCGATCTGGGATACGCTCAGGCCGGCGGAGCGGGCGAGGGCTGCCTTCATTTCGGCTAGGCGCGGATAGATTTTCGGCTGTTCGGCGATGAGGGAGGCGTCGAGATTCACAATGCGCCAGCCGAGTTTGCTGAGTTCGGCGACGACGCGTCGGAGGAGAAGTTGCGAGTCGATGTTTTTGTAGGCCGGATCGGTGTTGGGGAAAAAATGGCCGATGTCGTGCAGGGCGGCGGCTCCGAGAAGCGCGTCGCAAATCGCGTGGGTGAGGCAGTCGGCGTCCGAGTGACCTTCGAGGCCGACCGGGCTGTCGGTGAAGTGAACGCCGCCGAGGATCATGGGGCGTCCGGCGATGGTGCGGTGGATGTCGTAGCCGTGGCCGATGCGCAGGTTCATGACTGGGATTGGCCGAGGAGATACTCGAACCACGGCAGGTCGGCGGGCGTGGTGAGCTTGGGGTTGGCGTGGGTGTTTTCCAGGAGGGCGACGGGGTGTTTCAACAGCTCGACGGCGGAGGCGTCGTCGGTGATATGCAGTTTCTTTTTGGCGACCTTGGCGTAGGCGGCGTCGATGAGGGCGCGGGAGAAAACCTGGGGAGTTTCCATGGCCCAGAGCTTGTCGCGGTCGAGGGACTTGAGGTGTCCGTCGGCGGAGTGTTTTTTAATCGTGTCCGTGACGCGATGGGCGAGCACGACGGCATCCTCGCGGAGGACGATCTTGTGGAGGGCGATGAGCTGCTCGACACGGACGAAAGGGCGCGCGCAGTCGTGGATGAAGACCTTGCCGATGTCGGGCGGGAGCGCGGCGAGCGCGGCGGCGACGGAGTCCTGGCGCTCGTCACCACCGGGGACGAAGAGGGCGGGCGTTGGCGCGTAGGCCGACAGCTCGAGCATTTGCTTCTGGTCGCGGTAAACGATGACGAAGAAATCGGCGACGCCGCTTTCGACGAAGGCGCTGGCTGAATGAAGGAAGAGCGGGCGTCCGCCGAGGGGGGCGAGGATCTTGTCGGCGACGGCGCCTTGCATGCGTTGGCCGCTGCCGGCGGCGAGGAGGATGGCGGCGGTGCGTGGCATGGGATGAATAGGTTAAGGGCGAGGGGAGAAAGGCGAGAGGTGAATCAGGCGGAGCGGAGGTCGGCGAGGATGGCGCGTGTGGCCGCGACGGGATCCTTGGCTTTGAGAATGGGGCGGCCGACTACGATGTAACTGGAACCGGCACGGGCGGCGTCGGCGGGTGTCATGATGCGTTTCTGGTCGTCGCTAACAGCCTCGCCGGCTGGGCGGATGCCGGGGGTCACGAGCTGGACTTCGGCGGGTAGTTGGGAGCGGAGCATGGCGACTTCGAGCGGCGAACAGACGAGTCCGCTCAGGCCGGCGTCGGCGGCGAGTTTGCCAAGTCGGGAAACCTGGGCTTCGGGCGAGACGGATAGGCCGAGTTCGGAAAGGCCCGCGGTGTCCATCGAGGTGAGCACGGTGACGCCGAGGAGGAGAAGGTCGGGCTTGGATTGGAGTTGGGCCTTTCGGGCGTAGGTCATCATCTCGCGGCCGCCGGAGGTGTGGAGGGTCAACATGCCGATGGGGAGAGGGGCGAGGGATTCGACGGCTTTGGCGACGGTGTTGGGGATGTCGTGGAGCTTGAGGTCGAGGAAGATGTTGAAGCCTTCTTCGGCGACGGCGCGCACGTAGTCGGGGCCGTAGGCGGTGAACATCTGGAGGCCGATCTTTACCCAGCGCAGCTCGCCGCGCAATTGGCGGAGCAGCGGCGCGGCTTCTTCGCGGGTGGGAACGTCGAGGGCAAGAATGAGATCGCAGGCCATGGGTCGTTGAAACCACTAATGGACACTAAGGGACACCAATTAAAAACATCAAAATCAGGCTGGCTGATTCGGGGTGGATGTTCTGAGCATGGGGAAGAATTTAATCGTGAAGCCCCTCGTCGTCCACAGTCCGGCCAAGTTGAACCTGTTTCTCGCCATCACCGGGAAGCGGGCGGACGGCTTTCACGACCTCGTGTCGGTGGCCGCGCCGGTGGATTTCGGCGACACGCTGGAGATCGCGGAGGCGGAGGACGGCTTCGTGCTGACGTGCGACGACCCTGCGCTCGAAGTGGACGAAACCAACCTCGTGTTGCGGGCGGCGCGGGCGTTTGCGGCGGCGTCGGGATGGAAGGGCGGGGCGCGATTTTCAATGGTGAAACGGATTCCGATGGGCGCGGGATTGGGCGGCGGCAGCAGCAACGCCGCAGCCACGCTCCGCGGGCTCAACGAAATCGCCGGGTATCCGTTGAAGGGGGAAAAACTGGCGGAGGTTGCCGCGCAGCTCGGGTCGGATTGCGTGCTGTTTTTGAGCGGAGGTCCGGTCATCATGCGCGGACGGGGAGAACGCGTGGAGTCGCTTCCGGCAGGGGCGGTGCGCCGGCTGGTGGGGCGCCGGGTGTTGATTTTCAAACCGGGATTTTCCATCAGCACCGCGTGGGCTTACCGGCGTATGGTAACGGCTGAGCCGGGCTGGTATCTGCCGACGCAGGAGGCCGAAGGGCTTCTCGCGGCGTGGTTGCACTCGCGCACCCATGCCGCCGAAGAACTTTTGTTCAACAACATGGAAGGGCCGGCGTTTGCCAAATACATCGCGCTGCCGGTGCTGCTGGACGTTTTGCGGGCTGAGTTCGGGCTCGTGCCGCGCATGAGCGGGAGCGGGAGCGCCTGTTTCGCGCTGCTGCCGCACGAGGTATCGGTTGATGTGATTCAGACGCGCATCCGCGAACATTGGGGTCCGAAAGCGTTTGTGGCTGAGGCCAAGCTGGGCTGATTTTTTGCAAAAGTGGCGCAAGATTCATAAAACCGTGTTGACCCTATCTCTTGCGGGAGACGTTATCGGGTTTGCATCCGGTTGTTCCCTCTCTTCCGGCGGCTTCCTTTTTTATGTCCACGGAAAATCGCGGCAAGAGCGAGATTATCGTGCAAGGCATATCCGCCTCGCAGGGTATCGCCTATGGCCAAGTTTTTCTCTACATCCAGAGCGATGTTGAGGTGCCCGCCTACCAGGTGGAGCCAGCCAAGCGTCTTGATGAAGTGGTTCGCTTCGACCACGCGATTCTTGTCACTCGCCACCAGATCCAGAAAATCATGGCGGAGGTGGACAAGAATCTCGGACCCGACGAGGCGCGGATTTTTGACGCCCACCTACTTGTTCTTGAAGACCAGGCATTGATCGCCGAGACGATCCGTGAATTTGAATCCACCGGTTTCAACGTCGAGACGTGCTTCAACAAGGTTTCGCAGCGTTACATCAGAGCTTTTTCAGAAATCGACGACGAGTATCTGCGCGAGCGCGCCGGCGACATTCGCGATGTCGCCCAGCGTGTGCTCCAGAATCTTCTCGGCCAGGCCAGCCAAAACCTGAGCCAGTTGGTGGAAAAACGGGTGGTCGTGGCCAACGACATCTCGCCGTCGGATGCGGCGGGCATCGACAGTTCGCAGGCGCTGGCGATCGTCACCGATACCGGCAGCAAGACCAGCCACGCGGTCATCGTCGCCCGTTCGATGAAGGTGCCCGCCGTCGTGGGCGTGCGCGGTTTCACTAAGCAGGCGCGGGCCGGTGACTGGGTGCTGGTGGACGGCTACGAAGGCTTCGTCATCCTGAATCCCTCCGAGCAGACGCTCTTCCGCTACGGCAAGATCCAGCGCCAGAAAAAAGGATTCGAGGAGCGTCTCTTCGAGGCTAACCGGCAACCGGCGGTGACTCTGGACGCCGTCAGCATCACGCTGCGCGCGAACATCGAGAAAATCGAAGAGGTGGCCCTCGTGAAGGACTATTTTGCCGACGGTGTGGGGCTTTTCCGCACCGAGTATATCTATCTGAACGCCAGCCGCATTCCATCCGAGCAGGAGCAGTATCTCGCCTACAAGACGGTGGCCGAGAAACTCGCGCCCGCGCCGGTGGTCATCCGCACGCTGGATCTTGGCGGTGACAAACCGATGGCGGGTGCCGCGCATCTTTTTCCCAAGGAGGACAACCCGTTTCTCGGCTATCGCGCCATCCGGTTCTGCCTCGATCATCCAGATATTTTCAAAGACCAGCTTCGGGCCATTCTGCGAGCCAGCGCGCACGGAGTCATCCACCTGATGTATCCGATGATCAGCGGACGCGAGGAACTCGCCCGAGCCAATGCCGTGCTGGACGAGTGCAAGGCGGAATTGACGGACAAGAAAATCGCCTTCGATCCGAAGCTTAAGGTTGGAACAATGATCGAGATCCCCAGTGCGGCGATCACGGCGGACCTGCTGGCGAAGGACTGCGATTTTTTCAGCATCGGGACGAACGATCTCATCCAATACCTGCTGGCGATCGACCGGGGTAACAACAGCATCGCGCATCTTTACGAGCCCACGCATCCTGCGGTGATCCGCATGATCAAGAACGTGGTGGACGAAGCCCACAAGCAGAAGATCAAGGTGAGCGTGTGCGGCGAAATGGCGGGCGACGCCGTTTACGTCCCGCTGCTGATTGGTCTGGGCGTGGACGAGCTGAGCATGACGCCTCCGCTGATTCCCGCCGTGAAATATCTGGTTCGCGCCATGACGCTGGTCGATGCCCAAAAACTCGCGAATGAAGCGCTGGAGATGACTTCGCCGAAGGACATCTACGCGCTTTGCGAGACGTTCTACCGCGAGCGCGTGAAACTGGAGTAACGCCGGCCGGGTGCGACCTGCGTGGCGCCTCGCGGTGTAACTTTAGAATCTGAGATGCTTCACCGTGAGGCCGTTGTTGATGAGCTGTTTTAGGGAATCGATGCCGATCTTGAGGTGGTCTTCGACGTAGGTTTCGTCCACCTGCGCGTCGCTCGCGATGGTTTTCACGCCTTCGGGCGTCATCGGCTGGTCGCTCACGAGGAGGAGGGCGCCGGTGGGGATCTGGTTGAAAAATCCGACGGTGAAAATCGTGGCGGTTTCCATGTCCACGGCCATGGCGTGGATTTTTTTGAGATACTTTTTGAATTTTTCGTCGTGCTCCCAAACGCGGCGGTTGGTCGTGTAAATGGTGCCGGTCCAGTAGTCGCGGCCGGCTTCGCGGATGGTGGTCGAGATGGCTTTCTGCAACGCGAACGCGGGAAGGGCCGGAACTTCGGGCGGAAAATAGTCGTTGCTCGTGCCGTCGCCGCGGATGGCGGCGATGGGCAGGATGAAGTCGCCGATTTCGGCGCGGTGTTTAATGCCGCCACATTTGCCGAGAAAGAGCACGGCCTCGGGTTTGATCGCGCTGAGGAGATCCATCGCGGTGGCGGCGGTGGCGCTGCCCATGCCGAAATTGATGATGGTGATGCGCCCGGCGGTGGCGCTGGGCATGGGCTTGTCGCGCCCTTGGACCTTCACCCGGTGGCGCTGCGCGAAAAGTTTCACGTAGCGCTGAAAGTTGGTGAGCAGGATGTAATCGCCGAACTGGTCGAGCGGCACACCGGTGTAGCGTGGAAGCCAGTTCTCAACAATCTCACGACGGGTCTTCATGCACCGAGTATATGCGGCGCGGGCACCTGCTGAAGAACAAAAAAGCCGCCAATAATCAAACGCCGGTGAGGGCGTTGGCGGTGTTCAGGTGCTCGGTGCCGGTGTATTTGAGCGACTGCTCGTCGGCGTGGTAGCTGGAGCGCACCATCGCGCCGCTTTCGACGACGCCGATGCCGATGCTGAGGCCAAACTCCTTCCAGCGGATAAACTCGTCGGGATGCACCCAGCGGGCGATGGGCAGGTGCTGTTTGCTGGGCTGGAGATACTGGCCGAGGGTGACGATGTCTGTCTTGTCGGCGGCGATGTCACGGAGCGTCCGCTCGATCTCGTGCTCCTCTTCGCCGAGGCCGAGCATGATGCCGGTCTTGGTGGTGAAGCCGCGGGATTTCGCGTGCTGGAGAACGCTGCGGGAGCGGTCGTAGCGGGCCTGCACGCGGACGGGTTTTTGCAGGCGTTCGACGGTTTCGAGGTTGTGGTTGAAGATGTCGGGCTTGGCGTCGAGCACGATGTCCACATGGGCGAAGTTGCCCTTGAAGTCGGGAGTCAACACCTCGATGGCGGTGCGGGGGTTGCGGTGGCGGACGGCGCGGATGGTCGCGGCCCAGACGCTGGCGCCGCCGTCGGCGAGTTCGTCGCGGCAGACGGAGGTGATGACGCAGTGCTTGAGATTCATCTTGGCGACGGCGTCGGCCACGCGGGCGGGTTCGCCGAGGTCGAGTTCGGTGGGGCGGCCGGTGGCGATCGCGCAGAAATTGCAGGACCGCGTGCAGATGTTGCCAAGGATCATCACGGTGGCGGTGCCGCGCGACCAGCATTCGCCGAGGTTGGGGCACTGCGCGCTCTGGCACACGGTGTGGAGCGAGTTTTCGTCCACGAGCTTGCGCACCGAGGAGTAGCCGGGGCCGGTGGGGAGTTTGGCGCGGAGCCAGGAAGGTTTATGCGTGGTGTCCATCTCTGTGAGCAATGAACGTGGGTAACAGTGACCGGAACTCAATCGCGAGCACGTTTTTCACCTCGGTCATGTCCAGCTCGCGTCCGAGCTCGGCGTGAAGCGACGTGACGGTGCCTTCGGTGGCGCTGATGCCGCAAGGGACAATCCCTTGGAAGTGCGTTAGGTTCGCGTTCACGTTGAGCGCGAAACCGTGATAGGTGACCCAGCGGCGCACGGCGACGCCGATGGCGGCGACCTTGCGCGTGCCGATCCAGATGCCGGTCTTGCCCTCGCGGCGCGTGGCGACAAGGCCGAGGGCGCCGACGGAGTTGATCATGACTTGTTCGAGGAAGCGCAGGTATTCGTGGAGGTCCTTGCGCGTGGCGAGGGAGATGATGGGGTAGCCGACGATCTGGCCGGGGCCGTGGTAGGTGATGTCGCCGCCGCGATTGGTTTTGACGACTTCGATGCCCTCGCGGGCGAGATGCGCGGGGTCCCAGACGACGTTTTGCTCGGCGCCGCTGCGCAGGCCGATGGTGTAAATGGGTTCGTGCTCGGTAAACACGAGAGTATCGCCGATCTCGCCGGTGATGCGGCGGGCGACCAGTTCGTCCTGCGCGTGCCAAGCCGCTTCGTAGCGGGTGCGGCCCCAGTCGAGGGTCGTGACGGCGGGCGTCGTGGCGGCGGTTGCGGACATGACCGGACGCTATGCGGGAAGGGGCGGTTGTCACCCCGAAGTTTCCATTTGCGCAGGGGTGGGGGCCGCGCCACGGTTTCGGGTTCCCATGAGCGAGACTCCTTCGACCGATATTTCCCACGACCAGCATGCGGTGCGCCGCCAGAAACTGGCCGAGATGCGCGCGGGTGGTTTCGATCCGTTCCGCGCCAACGTCGCCACGACTCACTTTTCGCAGGAGGCCAAGGCGCTCTACGTCGAAGGCCAGGACAACGCCGTCACGGTGACCGTGGCGGGGCGTCTGGTGACGTTCCGCGTTCAAGGCGGCAGTTCGTTCGTAAAGATCCAAGACCAGCAGGGCGTCATCCAACTCTACTTC
>JANXRL010000138.1 GCA_025352985.1 Verrucomicrobiota bacterium | reverse complement strand
CCTCGTCGTCGAGACCGAAGAAATTTGCCCCGATTTTCTTGATCCGAAGCGTGCGGCCCTGTGGCAACGTGATCTCCTCGGGAACGCCGGCATCAACGAGCATGCCGAACTGTTTCAACTCGCGAAGCTCGTCGTCGGTGTGAGGCGGTAGCTCACGCAGTCCGACGACCGGGCTCGGAGTCGCGTCAAGGCGGGCGAGCAAGAGTGTGTGCAGTGCGCTCAATCGACGAGGAGTAGCCAGCGGCGGAGGTAGGCGAGCGTCTCGGCCGCATGGGTAGCGCGGCTGAAGCTCATCGAGTTCTTCTTGGCCAGAGTGACTCGCTTGGGCCTTTTACCGGTGCTGTAGGAAATGGAGATGACGGCTGACTTGACCTCGACGGCGGTAGATAGCTTCGGACGAAGGTGGTTCAAATCCAGGGTATTGAGAACGTCCTTTGAACGGATTTGGAAAGTAGGACCGTGAGTCTGGGCGAGTTTGAAGGTCAGTTCCTTCAACACGGCGCGGTGGTCACCGTCTGTCGGAAGCGCGAAATCTGGCGCTTTCAAGACGCTTAGGTCGATGGTGACCGTCGAGTTGGCGCCCGAGAAAAAATCCACGTCGCCGAAGAATGAGAGGGCGAAGGTGTCGCGCATCAATTCACGCTCTTTTTCGATGGGCGTCTCGATCTCCAGGCGACCGGTGTCCGCGTAGTAGGCGATGAAGTCCTGGCGCACCGGGCGGAGTTTTCGCGTGGTGATGACTGCCTCAGCCTCGCCGGATGCAATCTCCAGTTCGGCGGTGACGCGGCGCTCGTGATAGACGATGAAGTTGTAGGATGTTCCATCTGTGAAATGGCGAACGACGACACGGTCGCTGCCTTTACGCTCTTTGAAGCGTTCACCTAAGGTGACGCGAAACGCCTCCAATGGTGCCTCCACGTCGGGAATCGGGCGGGCTTCGCGTCCCTTGTAGGTGACGAATTTATCCACTTGGGAGGCGAAGAGCAGATCGCAGGCGAGCGCGAATGTCTCGGGGTCGGTGATTTGGAGCCGCAGGGCAAGAACCTCGCGAGGGAGGTCGTGGATGCCGGGAAGTTGGAGCTGGTTGATATCGACGGCTTCGCCCAGCAACTCGTGACCCTGCTTGGTGCAAAAGTCGTAGGCCTGATACAGACCCTCAACCATGTCCTCGAAGGCGGCGTCGTTCTCGTGGGGCGCGCGGAGATAGTCTTTGAACGAGGCGACAGTGAGCGGATTGGGCGGCACCAGCGACGGCCAGCGGGCAATGTGCTCAGCGAGCACGGGCTCGTGCCCGGCGAATTTGTCGATGAATCGGTCTGCGTTGAATTTGCGATGTTTCAGAAGGGCCATTACGGATGATAAGGTTAACTGACGGTTAACGGTTATCGTCCGCGAGTTTCCTCGGGGTAATGGCAGACGAAGCAGAATGCTGGAGCCTCCTGCCGAGGTCGTATTTGCAGCGTGATTGCGCGGTGTGGCAATCTGCAAGTTACGTAAGTGCGTCGAAACCGATCACGTGATCGTTTTGATCAGCCGCGCGCCGGAATCTTGAGCTTGGTGCGGATGTGAATGCCGACCTCGGCGGCGTCGTAATAGACGAAGTGACCGACGCGGTGATGGGGGATGCGGCGGAGCTTCGTCCATTCGCGGAGGGTGCGAATCGAGGGCTCGCGACCAGTCGGGAAGATACCGGAGGCGCGGAGGCCGACGATGTCGGTGAGCTGGGAGTTCAAGCAGGGAGCGGAAACAGAGAGAGGATTCATGCAATGGGGGCGATGTCATGGGCGGCAGTCGCGGCGGGAACCAGGGCACGAAAAAGCCCGCGTCGGTCAGGACGCGGGCAGGTGCTGGCCGATGGCCGGATCAGCTCGCAACGGCCAACGGCTCGGCCTGCGAAGGGAACGCGAGTGGCTCGGCCGGGGCTGGTCGCTCGGCGGACGGCGCGGCCTTCTCGGGCATGATCGAGAAGAAAGCTTCGGCCTCCTCCTTGGTCTTCAGGTCGAGGTAATGCTTGCGAATGATGCTCTCGGAGTTGCCGGCCTGCAAAGCGGCCTCGCCCATCGAACGGAATTTGCCGACGTGCATCGAAATGAACGTGTGGCGCATGATGTCGTGGGAGAGGTCGAACACCTTGGCGACCGCTGCGCGGGTGTGTTGCAGGTTGGCCGGAATGATCGGGAAGCGGTCGAGCGGGTAGGCTTTCAGCCAGGCCGCAAGGTTGGGCTGAATGGCGACGCTGCGCTTCATGCGGACTTTCGAGACCTCGGGCTCGATGAGGATGACGCCGGTATCGAGCCGGACATGCTCGGGCTTGAGTTTGAGGATTTCGCCATGCCGGACGCATGGGCGGATGCCTGCAAACAGGGCGAGCGCGAAGAACGGGACGAGGCTGCCGCCGTCGACCTGTTCGACGTGGTGCATGAGCTTCTCGGCCTGCTCGGCGCTCAAAGTCTTGGCGGAGCCGCGACGGTGAGCGATGCGGTGATGGGGGATTTTTTCGACCGGATTGGCGGCGACCCAATCTTTCTGAAACGCAAATTTGAAGAACGTGTGGAGGATGCCGCGCCGGTTGTTGATGGTCTTCGGGCAAGCGTTGCCGCGCTGGCAATGCGCTGTGAGCTGCTGGGTGGTCAACTGTGAGACGAGGACGGCGGGGAAGCGTTTTTTGAGGACGTCGAGATGGCGGCGGATGTGGTCGAGCTGGGAGATCGAAAGAAGCTTCTGGTCGTGCTCGCGCTGCTTGAAGGCGAGGTAGGTCGTGACGGTGTCGGCCAAGGACTGCTCGCGATCCGGGGCGCGGTAGTTGGCCAAGGCAAAATCGAGATAAAACGAAAGCGACTTGGGCGCGTCGGCGAGACGGCGGAAAGCGGCCTCGGCCTCGCGAAGCTGGTCGTCGTTCAGGAACGTGGAGGCGGCGCGGACGTTGCTCGCGGCCTGCGCGGCCTTGGCTTCGAGGGCGGCGCGCTCGGCTCCGGCCTCTTCGCGGGATTTGAAGTTCTTACGGACACGGAGACCGTGGAGCCAGCCGGAGACTCGCCAAGAAATGACGCCGTTACGGTTTTCGTAGCGGGTGACGTCGAATGTGCTGTCGGACATGTTAGGTTGCCATGTCTTGTGGCAACCTAGGCGGCATTTTTTCCTCTTCAGAGGTAAAAACTGGCGGAGAGGGGGGGATTCGAACCCCCGGTAGGCTTTTACACCTACGGCGCTTTAGCAAAGCGCTGCTTTCGACCACTCAGCCACCTCTCCGGGACAGTCCGCTTGAAGCAAAGCTCCGCTTGGCAAAGTGCAAGGTCATTTCTTGCGAGATTTCACCCCAAACGGGAAATTTTCATAGGACTCTGAGCTTAGCCGATGAACGACAATCGCAGTCATCCGTGATTCAGGCTGTCGTCCCTTTCTTCAACTCTTCACGGTGGCGGATGTCTTGGGCCTTGGCGAGAAACACCATCTCTTCGGCGATGTTGCAGGCGTGGTCGGCGATGCGCTCGAGGGACTTGGAGATGAACATGAGTTCGAGCGCGCGCGTGGTCGTGGCGGGGTTCTCGATCATGAAGCTGCTGAGTTCACGGTAGAGTTGCTTGTTGATGGCGTCGACCTCGGCGTCGCGGCGCACGACGGCGAGAGCCTTATCGGTGTCGCCATTGAGGAAGCAGTCGAGGGCGTCGCGGAGCATCTCTATGGCGATGTCGGCCATGCGGGGGATGTCGATGTAGGGCTTGAGTGGAGGGAGGCCGGCGAGACGCACGGCACGCTTGGCTATAGTGGTGCACTCGTCGCCCACGCGCTCGAGGTCGTGGGAGGCCTTCATGCCGACTATCACAAGACGGAGCTCGGTGGCGATAGGCGCGCGCAGATTCATGTATAGCATGGCCTCTTCGTCGATCTTGATCTCGAAGTTATCGATCTCGTCGTCGGCGGCGATGACGCGGTCGGCCAGGGCGATGTCGCCCTCGACGAGTGCCTTGACGGCGTCGCGCACCTGGCGAATGGAGGTTTCACCCATCAGGATGAGGTTGGAGCGGAAGTTTTCCAGTTCAGCGTCGAAGAAGCGTTTCATAAATTTAGGGGCCAGTATCTAGGTGCCAGCGGCCGGAAGCTAGCTCAACCGAAGCGGCCGGAAACGTAGGCCTCAGTCTGCGGGTTGGCGGGATTCATGAAGATGTTGCGCGTGTCGTCATATTCGATGAGTTTGCCCATATAAAAGAAGGCGGTCTTGTCGGAGCAGCGAGCGGCCTGTTGCATCGAGTGGGTGACGATGATGATGGTAAACTGTTTCTTGAGTTCGTGAATGAGCTCCTCGACCTTGGAGGTGGCGATGGGGTCGAGGGCGGAACAAGGTTCGTCCATAAGGATGACCTCGGGCTCGACCGCGATAGTGCGGGCGATGCAGAGGCGCTGTTGCTGGCCGCCCGATAGGCCGAGGCCGCTCTCGTGGAGGCGGTCCTTGACCTCGTCCCAGAGGGCGGCGCCACGCAGGGATTTCTCGACGACTTCGTCGAGCCGGGACTTGGTCTTCACTCCTTGGATGCGGAGGCCATAGGTGATGTTTTCGTAAATGGACTTGGGGAAGGGATTGGATTTCTGGAAGACCATGCCTACACGTTTGCGCAGCTCGATGGCGTCCACGTCGCGGCCGTAGATATCGACATCGCGTATGCTGATGCTGCCGCGTTTGATCGAAGTGCCGTCGATGAGGTCGTTCATGCGGTTGAGGCAGCGCAGGAGCGTGGACTTGCCGCAGCCAGAGGGCCCGATGAAAGCGGTGACGCGTTTGTCGTCGAGCTTGAGGTTGATGTCGAAGAGCGCCTGCTTGGCTCCGTAGTAGAAGTCGAAATTCTCGATGTTGATCAACGTGGTCGCGACGCCGGACTTGGCCGCTGAAGCGGGAGGAACGGTGACGGAGAACTTGGTGGGAGCGGCGGGCGTTTCCATGGGCGCGGCGGTGGACGTGAGGGAGGGAGAAGGCGTGACGGTTACCATTTGTAGGAGCCCCGGAGCTTGTTGCGGAGCACAATCGACGTCGCGGCGATGAGGCCGACGATAAGCAAAAAAACGAAGGCGGTGCCGTATTGCACGCGCTCAGTATATTCGTTCTGCGGGATTTTCGAGGAGACCACGTAAATGTGATAAGGCAGGGCCATGACGCCTTGGAAAAAGAAGTCGCCTAGCTTGTCCACTTCCCACGGCAGCTTGTCGCGCACGACGTAGGCCGCAGTGAACATGATCGGGGCGGTTTCTCCGGCAACGCGGGCGATGCCGAGGATGGACGAGGTGAGGATGCCCGGCAGGGCGTAGGGCAGGACGTTGGAGCGGATCGTCTGCCACTTGGTGGCACCGAGGGCGAGCGAGCCGTCGCGGAAACCCTTGGGCACGGACTTGAGCGCCTCCTCGGAAGCGGTGATGACCACGGGGAGAACCATGAACGCGAGCGTGAACCAACCCGCGATAAGCGAGACGTTCCACTTGAGGGCGAGCACGAACATCGCGAGGCCGAAGAGGCCGAAAACGATGGAGGGCACACCGGCGAGATTGAGGATGGCCAGGCGGATGAAGCGCACAAACCGTCCGTCGCGAGCGTATTCACTGAGATAGATGGCGCTGCTCACGCCGAGGAAAAGGGCGATGGTCATGGAGCCCACGACGAGCAGCACGGTGCCGACGATGCACGGCCAGATGCCGCCGGCGGAGTAAACGTAGCTCTCGGTTTTGATTTTGGGCGCAGGCTGCCCGGCAACCTTGGCGTCGGCTTCTTCCTTTTCACGAAAGGCGCGGAACTCAGTGTCGCCCATCTCGTGCTTCTGGCCTTTGTATTCGAAGACGTAGAGCGACTCGGGCGAATGGGTGAGAAAGGTGGTGTTAACGAACGGAAACTCGCGCTGAAAAACCGTGCCGGAGCCTTTTACTACAATATCGCCAAAGACAAACAATCCGCAGGCCAGGACCAAGTAGGTGGCGAGGCGAAACACCCAGAAGGTCGCCCGCTCCAAGAAACGTCCGCGACTGGGACGGCTAGCAAAGATATGCGGAAGGTCGCTCATGGGTTCTCAGGCTCAGCCGATTGAAATACGATATTTGCGGACGATCTTCTGCGCGAAAAAATTGATCAGAAGCGCGAGGAAAAACAGCGCGACGCCCACCATGAAGAGCGCGCGGTAATGGATACTGCCTTGCGGCACTTCGCCCATCTCTTGCGCGATGATGCCAGTCATGGTGTGAACCGGCTGGGTGACCACACTGAGGCCGACGGAAAAATCGGGGATTTGGATGCGATTGCCGGCGCAAAGCAGCACCACCATGGTCTCGCCAATGACGCGGCCAAGACCGAGCAGGATGGCCGAGACGATGCCCGAGAGCGAGGCAGGGACGATGATGCGCAGGATCGTCTGCATGCGCGTGGCTCCAAGGGCGAAGGAGGCCTCCTTGAACGCGCGCGGGACATTGTTGATGGCGTCCTCCGCCAGGGTGAAAATCGTGGGCACGGCAATCAGCGCCAGCAGGCAGCCTGCGGTGAGGGCGTTAAGCCGCTCTGAAAACGGAAACCCGGGAATCCAGTTGAGAGATTGTATCTGCGAAACCGCACGCAGCGCCTGACCGAGCACCGCAATGCCGAAAAAACCGAGAACGACCGAGGGAATGGCGGAAATAAACTCGATCGTGGGTTTGATCAGCCCTTGCTCGGTGGACGAGGCGATCTGGTTGACGTAGATCGCAGCGCCGACGCCCAAGGGCACCGCAATGAACAGCGCGATCATAGAAATGAGCAGCGACCCGGCAAACAGAGGGACGATACCATACCAGTCCTGCCAGAAACTGGCCGTGAGCCATTGACGCCCGAGCATAAAGCCGGTGAAGGATTTCCACAGGGGAACCGGCCGCGTGTAATCCCATATCTCCATCGCGTGGAGCGTGGTGGGGAAAGTGGCCAGATAGTCGCGCGTGAGTTGTTTGAAACGATCCATGCGCGGTTGCAATGAATGCACTGGCAGCGCGGGAATGGTGGCGAGAGACGCCTCCAGATTCTTACGGACGACAACGGCGGCCTCCTTGTAGGCCGGCAAAGTGCCTAAGATAGGGGCGAGTTCGGACTTGAAATCGACGGGCTGGATTACAACGGCGGCAGCTTCAGCGGTTTTGCCGACTGAGAGGAGCTGCTCACGCTGGATTTTCGTGTCTTCACCGATTGTGAATTTCGTCTTGATGGCGGTGGCAACTTCGGTGAGGTCGGAAACCAGACCGCGCACCGGCTCGATGGCGTCGCCGTAGCGGCCCGCAAAGTCGTCGAAAGACGCGAGACGGGCGTTGGCTTCGGCGAGAGAACAATGCTCGACCTCGGTCAGGTGCTTGAGGGTGCGGAGGCGGACGTCGAAGAGGTAGCGAGTGAGCGCGGTGTGGTCCTCTTGCTGCTGGCGCATGTAGTCCACATATTCAAGGCCGGCCAAACGGTAGATACGGATATTGTCGCGGTTTTGGTTGAAAAATTGTGCGCCCTCGCGGAATAGAAAAAAGGTGATCAACGCCAGCACGATGACGGCCACGAGCGCATTGCCGCCAAAGAAGGCTTGAATACATTCGTCCAGCGTAAGCCCCAGCATGCGGGTGCGGGCTTTTCCGATCACGAAGGTCGGCGCGGCGGGTGATGAAGGGGACGACATGAAAATGCTAAGCGTTCAGAGGGTCTGGACCGTGCACCTATAAAAAGGGAAGCCCGCTTGAACAACGTCAAGCGGGCTTCCTGTGACAATTGAGAAACGGTTATCGAAACGATTTTTATTTGACCGGAATGAAACCAACCTTGGACACAATCACCTGTCCCGCGTCGCTATGCGTGAACTCGATGAACTTGGCCGCTTCGCCGGTGGGTTCGCCGTTCGTATAGTAGAACGTCGGGCGGGCGTAGGGATATTTTTTGGCCAGCACGGTTTCTTTGTTGGGGAGTCCGCCATCAATCGTAAGAACCTTGATGCCGGGAGCGGTGGTGTAGGCGAGGCCGACGTAGCCGATGCCATTGGGATTCTTGGCAACCTCGGCAACAATCTGCTCGTTGCCGGCCATTTTCTGGGACGAAGGAGCGTAATCGCGCTTCTTCATGGCAAGGTCCTTGAAGTCCGAGTAAGTGCCGGACGAGGTGTTGCGAGTATAAACCGAGATCGCACCTGCGTTGCCGCCGACGGCGGAGAAATCCGTGACGTCACCCGTGAAGATCTGCTCGACCTGACGCTTAGTGAGGCCAGCGAGCGGACTCTTCTCGTTAACGATCACGGCAATGCCATCGTAGCATACGATGGTGGGCTTCATGTTTACGCCCTTGGCGGTGGCGGCGGAGACTTCCGTGGCCTTGGCGCGGCGGGAGGACATGCCGATCTGGGCGGTGCCGTCGATGATGGCGGCGATGCCGGTGGTGGAACCTTCGGCGGCGATTTCAAAGGAAACCCCGGGATGCTGGGCCTTGTATTCTTCGGCCAACTGGGGGACGAGCTTGGCGCCGAGCGTATCGGAGCCCTTGATGACGAGCTTCTGGGCGGACGCGCTGACGACGGAGGCGATCAGGGCGGAGGCAATGAGAATGGATTTTTTCATGGACTGATTTCTTTGACTGAGAGGAAACTGGAGAAAACCGGGACGAGGGCGGAACCCGAGTCCCGGTTGAGGGAGTTTGCTTAGAACTTAACGTTCAGATCAGCTTGAAAGAGCTGATAATGCGTCAGGTTGGCGGTCGCGATGTCTCCGGCACCATAAGTGCCGAGGAGATCAT
Source organism: Verrucomicrobiota bacterium (assembly GCA_025352985.1). Taxonomy (GTDB): domain Bacteria; phylum Verrucomicrobiota; class Verrucomicrobiia; order Opitutales; family Opitutaceae; genus Rariglobus. Next base: position 12,717 of record JANXRL010000138.1, on the reverse strand, counting down.
TTTTACGATCAGCATTCGCGTAGGTGAATTTCACGCTGACGCCGGTCGTGAGGACATAAGTTCCTTGGAGAACGAAGCCTTCCATGTTGGTGCGGCTGTCAAACAGGTCGGAATCGACCAAGTTGGAATCGAGCGCGAAGGCATCGACGGACTGCCAGAAGGCCTTGGCCTCCCAGTCGCCCTTAACCTTTGAAGCTCCGACGCCGACACCGATTTGATAGGCTTTGTCTTCGCTACCAAACTTGGCCTTGCCGGCCGCACTGGCGCGGGTGCCAGCCTCGGCGTTGTAGGCGAAGTCGCCAAACACTTTGGCCGGGAGCGCGCCAAGCTTGAAGCCGATCTCGACGGGAATATCGATGACGCCCAAGCCATAGGTGCGGAGGGTATTGCTGTTGGCCGTGGTCAGCGCAGTGGCGCTCGTGTCATTGCCCGTGTATTTGTAATAAGTGGGTAGCACTTGCACGGTCACACCTTTGCCGACCTTGACTTTACCGCCACCTTGAAAGGCTAGCAGGTAAGTGTTCTGACGGCTGGTATTGGGCGCCCCAGCAGTCGTGTTGATAGGATTGGTCGTGCCTGTGCCCTCGTAAACAAACTGGCCCAAGTTGCCAATCCAAGTGATGTCGCCGGACTCATGACTCCACTGTTCGGCGAGACCGTCGGGATTGAGGTCGTCATCCCAGAGCATCGAGGTGGTGACCAAGGGGGAACCCGCTAGACGACCGGCGGTGAGCGTGAAGTCTCCGACTGAGCGACCAATGTAAGCCTGACCGATCGCAAGACTGTCGGCCTTCGCAAAAGGCGAGGTGCTGCTGCCAGCCGTCACGTTGGTTGAGCGGTTGTTACCTACCGGTTCGATGCGTGTGCCGAAGAACCAGCCGTCCTGAAACTTGCCGGAAACACCGAGGCGCAGACGGTAGCGGTAGCGGTTGCGCTCCTGCTGGTCGCCGACCTTGCTGCCAGCGGCGATCGCGGCACCCGGCTTACCGTTCTCGCCCGAACGGTATTCGTAGCGAACGCGGGCGTCGCCAGAGATCTTCAGCTCGGTAAGAGCGGAGGAAAGGTTGAGTTTACCGGCGGAGCTGGTGCCGAAATCCTTGAGGAGTTCGACACGGAGATCTTCGGCTTCCTGATCGTTAAGGATGCCCTTTTTGACAAGGGTATCGATGAGTGGACCGCTGTCCTGGGCGTGGGCCAGAGAGGCCGCGCCGATAGCAAGGCCGCCGAGCAGCGTGAGCCATTTGAATGATTTTGTAGACATGACGTTCTTGGGTGTTTGTAGGTTTTTAGTGTCACGGAAGAAATATGCGGTCTCTCCCGTAACTCGAAGATGTCAGCCGATTGTTACGAAATCATGACTTTTATGTTACGGAATCGTGATTAAATAAATTAATAGTGTTTTTTACACCCTTGGTTAAATCACCCTCTACCCGGGTAAAAAATCATTGCACGGGTTCTTCTTCCACCTGTGTGGTAGTAAGTTGAACCAATTCATGCAGTGAAGAGAAATGCCTGCTGAGGTCGAAGTCGCCGTCCATCCCGCCGATGACGCGGTTGAAAAGATCCTTCTTTGACGCCTGAAGCGCCTGGATGCGCTCCTCGATGGTGCCGGCCGTAACCATGCGATAAACAAAAACCGTGCTTTTTTGCCCGATCCTGTGGACGCGATCAACTGCCTGCGCCTCGACGGCGGGATTCCACCACGGGTCGAGCAAGAAAACATAATCCGCCGCATGGAGCGTGATGCCAGTGCCGGCCGCCTTGAGAGAAACGAGCATGGCGGCCGCACCCTCCGCATTTTGAAACGCCTGCACCGGCTTGAGGCGGTCGAGCGTCATGCCGGTGAGTTCGTAGCGGGGGAGATCGGGGAAACTCGTCTCCAGCGCCTCGCGCACGCGGTCGAGAAGCATCACGAACTGCGAAAAGATCACGACCTTGTGGCCGCTGCCAATGACCTCGGCGAGTTTCTCGATCAAGAGGGTGATCTTGCCCGAGTCGCCAATAGGCGCCTTGAGCCAGGGCAGCATGTCGGGATCGCAGCACACCTGGCGCAGTCGCGTGAGCAACGCCAGAAAACCGAAGGATTTTTCGCGCATGACCGTGCCGACGTCGTCGCCGAGCCGGTTGAGCCCCTCGGAACAGATGCGCGCGTATTCTGTGCGCTGCACGTCGGTGAGCGGACAGATCAGGTCCATCTCGACCTTGGGCGGGAGCTCGGTGGCGACCTCATTCTTGGTGCGGCGCAGGATAAACGGCGCGAGTTGCGAACGCAGGCGCTCCAGCGTGCCGGTGCGGTCGTTGTTGAGCGAAGATTCGAAGGTCGTGCGCGAACCCAGAAGCCCCGGCAGCAGGTAGCGGAAGATCGACCAGAGATCGAGCTGGCGGTTCTCCAGGGGCGTGCCTGTCAGGACGATGCGGTGACGCGCGCGCAGAGCAAAGCAGGTCTGCGTGATCTTGGCGTCGGGGTTCTTGATGAACTGGCCCTCGTCGAGCACGGCGTAGCCGAATTCGTGCTGTTCGAGCAGCGAGCGGTGCTTGCGGAGCTGGGTGTAGCTCGCCAGCCAGATGACCGGATCTTTGCGCGTGATGAAATCGTTGCCGGTCTTGAGCACGTCCACCGCGAGGTGCGGATAAAACCGCGTGATCTCCTCGCGCCAAACAGGCACCACGCTGGCGGGACAGACGATGATGTTGGCCAGGCCGTTTTCAGGACGCGCCGCGAGCAGCGTGAGCACTTGCAGGGTTTTACCGAGGCCCATCTCGTCCGCCAGCAGGCCATGACAACCCACGTCGCAGAGGTGGTGCATCCACTCGACACCGCGACGCTGGTAGGGACGCAGCAACTCGGGAAGCACAGGCGTGACTGCGGTAGAGGTCAGCACGCTCTGGCGCCATGCCTCCAGTTCCGGCGAAAGCGTCAGTTTGAAACGCGCGTCGCTATACAACGAAAAAATGAGATAGGGCGAAAGCTCCCCGACAGCGTGGGTCTCGTCCACGTTGCGCTGCCACGCTTTGATCGTGTCGAGCCGATCGGTGGGCAGCGAGACGATGCCGATACCGGGAATGATGACAGGGGAAGTGCCTTTCTTGGTAAGAATGGCGACTTCATCGTCGGTGAGGAGGCGTTCGCCGGCCTTAAAAATCCAGCGCAGGTCGAGACCCTGCCCTTGCCCGGATCGTCCCTGGCGCACCTGGGCGACGGCTTCGACGGTGATTTCCTTAGTGCCCTGCAAAAGCAGTCCCGCATGCGCGTCGAGCTCGACCGCAAACAGTTTTTTCCAGGCGGGCAACGTCGTGCGCAGGAAATTCGGGACCTCAACCACGGAGCCCATCAGGTAGAGGCCGGTTTCCTGAAAATAGGCGAAGTGCGCCTTGCGGGCGTAAGCGGCGAGGCCGATGAGCTTGGCGCGCTCGCTGGAACTGACGGTGGCGTGGCCATTACCCGCAGCTTGCGCGGCCTGGCCGAGAGCGGGAACGCGTTTTTTGTCGGGGTTCACCCAGTGGGCCTCGAAGGTGAGTCCATCGGCCGTGGTCTTGAAAACAAGGATCAGCGTGCGGGAGGCGGCGCGGGCAGCGGCTCCTGCGGGCGTGCGGCGCGAGGCGATCCCAGATGGCGTAGGCGTGAGGGAGATGGCACGGCCGCCCGAATGGTGGCCGGCATTGCCATTCCCGTTGGAATGACCGTTGCCGTTCGAGTTTCCGTTGGAAGCCGCGAGCGGAGCGGTTTCGGGCAAAGGCGAGATTTCGTCGGCCACCAGCTCCTCGATCTCATGCAGCCCTGCGACGGCCAGCGCGTAGGCCTGATCCAGATCGGTGGACGATGAACGCACGGACACGCCCTCGTCCTTCCATTCGATCACGGCGTATTCGTCTTTTTTGTCCACGCGGCGGTGGACGATCGCATCGGAGGCGGTCAACTCCAGCTCGCGAACTTCCCCATCACGGTAAATGCGATGCCCCTCCTGTAGCTGGACCTCGTTGAAATGGCGCTCCCAGTCGTGTTCGAGTTTACCGAACCAGAATTCGAGCGACTGCGGAGTATAGACTCGTTTCGGACCGTGAGTTTGCATCCAACGTAAAAGCCGGACCGTAGGCCGCGCGATGGGGCGGGCAACCCTTAATTGCGGCAAACGGCCATTTCAAAAAAAAGGAACCGAACCCCTTTCAGGTTGTCGCCGTTCGCTCGGGCGGTTCACCTGCCCTTTCGTCCATGAATCAGTTTCAACCATTCGCCCGGCGCTCTCATCTTGCGATCGACGCAGCTGTGCTTGTCGGGTTGGTCTCATTGGTGTTTGGCGCAGCACACGTGGTGGGCGAATGGCGCCAGCCCCTGCGCGCCACGGTAGAGATTGATCTGTCGCCTTCGGCGTTGCCCAGCTACGCGCTCTACTCGTTCGCGAGAGGCTGGATCGCGTATTTTTTCTCGCTGTTGTTCACCCTGCTGGTGGCGTCATGGGCATTTTACGATGAGAGGGCGCGGCGATTTATCCTGCCCATTCTCGACGTCCTGCAAAGCATCCCCGTGCTCGGCTTCCTGCCTGGACTCGTGCTGGCGCTCGTCAGCATTTTCCCGGACAGCAACGTGGGGCTGGAGCTGGCATGCGTGCTGATGATTTTCACCGGGCAGGTCTGGAACATGACGTTCAGCTACTACGATTCGTTGCGCGGGACTCCGCCGGATTTTCGCGCGCTCGGCAGACTCTACGATTTCAGCTGGTGGCGTCGTTTTTGGAAGGTTGAGCTGCCCGGCGGCGCGCAGGGTCTCATCTATAACAGCATGGTCTCGATGGCCGGCGGCTGGTTTTTCCTGAGCATTACCGAATCGTTCCAGCTCGGCACGCGGGATTTCCGAGTGCCGGGCATAGGCTCATATATGAGCGTGGCCATCGCGGAGGGCAACGTGCGCGCCCAGATCGCCGGGGTGATCGCCATGGGCATCGTGATCGTCGCGGTGGATCGTCTGGTATGGTGGCCGCTAGTGCTGTGGTCGCGCAAATTCAACCTCGACGACTTCGGCGGCGCGCAGATCACCAAGTCGCGCCTCAGTCTCTGGCTCGCGCGTTCGCAGGCCGTGCAAAAATTCGTTCAAGCTGCCTCCCGGATCGGCGCTCGGTTGATCCGCCCGAAACGAGCGCCGCATGCCACGCCGCCGGCGGCGTCCGGTTCGCCGATCCGCCCGGGCGCGGGCCGGTGGACATACCGCGTTTTCCTAGTGCTGCTCGTGCTGGCTGTAGCGGTTGGCTTCAGCCGGATAATGTTGCTGCTGACTCGGCTCAACGCGGCGGACTGGCTGGAAATCGGATGGGATGCCACGGTCACGTTTGGCCGCGTGCTTGCCGCCGTGGCGCTCGGCACGCTCTGGGCCGTTCCCGCCGGCGTGTGGATCGGGCTTAATCCCAAGCTGTCCAGCCGGCTCCAGCCTTTCATCCAGTTCGCCGCGTCTTTCCCCGCCCCGATGATCTACCCCTGGATTTTGCTGCTCGTGATCAGACTAGGCGGGTCGCTCCAGTGGGGCGCCATCCCGCTCATCATGCTCGGCACCCAGTGGTATATTTTGTTCAACGTGACCGCCGCGGCGTCGGCCATCCCGAACGACATCCGCAGTTGCGCGAGCATCCTGCGTCTGGACGGCTGGCGGCTCTGGCGCCGCTACCTCCTGCCGGCCATCGCCCCCGGCCTCGTCACCGGCTGGATAACCGCCGTCGGCGGCGCGTGGAACGCCACCATCGTCTCCGAATACGTCCACACCGGCGGCCAACTCTACCAAGCCACCGGCCTCGGCGCGCTCATCAGCCGCGCGACCGACGCAGGAGACTTCCCAAAACTCACCGCCGCCGTCCTGGTGATGGCCGTCATCGTGGTGGGCATCAACCGCACCGTGTGGAAAAAACTTCAGACCATCGCCAACGACCGCTGCCGCTTCGGCACCTGAGCCATGAACCCCACCACTCCGCTCATCGACGTCTCCCGCGTCAGCCACGAATACGCCACGAACGCGCAGGAGCACGACCTCGTGCTCTCCGACATCAGCCTCACCGTCGCCGAAAACGACGTCGTCGCGCTCCTCGGCCCCTCGGGCTGCGGCAAGTCCACCCTCCTGCGCGCCATGTGCGGCCTCATCCGGCCGACGCGCGGCATCGTAAGCTATCGCGGCAAACCTCTCGACGGCGTTTCGCCCGGCGTCGCCATGGTATTTCAAAATTTCGCGCTGTTCCCATGGCTGACGGTGCGCGGCAACATCCTTCTTCCCGTCGAACACCTCCCGCCCGCCGAGCAGCAGGCGCGCCTCGAGACCGTGCTGACCACCGTCGGCCTCGGCGCCTACGAATACTCCTATCCGCGCGAACTCTCTGGCGGCATGAAGCAGCGCGTCGGCATCGCCCGAGCCCTCATCGCGCAGCCGGAAGTGCTCTGCATGGACGAGCCATTCAGCGCACTCGACGTCCTCACGGCGGAAACCCTGCGCAACGAAATGAGCCGCCTGCTCGCCTCGCCCGAACACCCGCTGCGCACGATGGTCTTCGTCACGCACAACATCTCCGAGGCCGTCTTCCTTGCCACCCGCATCGTTGTCCTCGCCGCCCAGCCGGGCCGCATCGCGCAGATCGTTCCCAACACCCTGCCCTACCCGCGCGACCCCGATGTGCCCGCCTTTCGCGCCGCCGTCGAGACGCTTCACGGCATCCTCACCCACACCAATCTCCCTGACACCGCGACCGCCCCCGCCGACGACGGCAAGGTCGTCACCAAGGTGGACGATACCCGCCGGCGCATCGCGCCCGTGTGCCTGCCTTACGTAACACCCGGCGAAGTCCTCGGTCTTATCGCCCTCCTTGGCGACGAACCCTGCGACATGTTCGACCTCGCCGAGCGTTTCGGCCGCGAGTTCGGTGCCGTCGTCCGCGTCATCAAGGCCGCCGAGCTGCTCGGCTTCGTCGCCACTCCCGGCCAGGACGTCGTCCTCAGCGACCTCGGCCGGAAAGTGGTGGGCGCATCCACCACGGAACAGAAAAACCTCGTGCGCGAACAGCTCCTCAAGCTGAAAATCTTCGAGCTCCTCGTGCGCCTCATCCGCGTCCAGGAAAACCAGACGCTCACCGACGAGGAGTTTTTGCGCGAACTTCAGGCCGCGTTGCCCCACGAAAAACCGAAGCAGCTCTTCCGCACCCTGCTCGCCTGGGGCCGCCACGCCGAGATCATCAGCCACGACCAGCGCAGGCACCAGCTTCGCCTCTACGAGCGCAAGCACGCCCCGCGGACGTCCGCGCACGCCCCCACCCCGCCCGCCTAGCGCGCCAACTCCGCGCGCAGCACCGCCAGCGTGCGTTCCACCGCCCCTTGATTGGCGCGATGCCAAGCCTGCGCCGCGCCCGCCATCCGTTCGCGCGCGGACTCGTCCGACCACAACTCCCGCACCGCCACGGTCAACCCAGCGGCATCGGCCACGCCGCGCGCCGCGCCCGCCCTGACCAGCTCGCGAGCGATCGCCTTGAAATTCGTCAACGCCGGACCAAATACCACCGGCCTGCCCAGCACCGCCGCCTCGACCGGCGTCTGCCCTTCGTGATGCGGCGGCAGGCTTTTGCCGACGAAAACCACCGTCGCCAGTTGCGTGAGCCGGCGCAGCTCGCCCGTCGTGTCACCCACCACCACCTCGACCGGCGACGGGGCCGCCCCGCGCGACCGGAAATGATAATTCAGTCCGCTCGCTTTCAGCAGCGTCTCCACTTCCGCGCGGCGCTCCGCATGGCGCGGCACGATCAGCAGCCGTGCCGAAAGTCCTTCCGCGCGCAACGCTTGATACGCCGCGATCAACGCGACTTCTTCACCGGGCCATGTGGATGATCCGAGCAGCACCGGCTCGTCGCCAAAACCCAGTTCGCGCCGCAACGCGTTTTTCTCCGAATCGCCCATCAGCGGAATGGTCACGTCGAGCTTGATGTTACCCGTCGCCGTGATCCTGTCCGCCGGAAATCCCAGCTTGCGAAAGCGCTCCGCATCCATCGCGGAACCGGCCAGCACACGCGTGATGCCATTTAACAACGGCCCGGTTAATCCGCGAAACTTCAACATGCGCCGGAAGCTGCGGTTCGACAAACGCGCGTTCACCGCGACGACCGGAACCCCCCGCGTCCGCGCCTGGTGGATGTGTTCGGGCCAGCGCTCGCCTTCGGTGAGGATGACCATGTCGGGCGCGACCGCGCTCCATGTCCGCCGCGAAAACAACCACCAATCCACCGGGAAATACCCGATGCCCGCCACCAACCCAACGTAACGTTCGCGTGCCAGTGCGCACCCAGTGCTCGTCGTTGTCGTGAGATAAACCTCGACCGCCGGCTCCGCGTGCAACCCCTCCAGCAGCGGCGCGATGGCCAGCATCTCCCCCACGCTCACCGCCTGCAGCCACACGCGTTTCACCCCCGCGCGTTTTGGGGGAAGCACGGGCGTCGCCCCGAAACGATGCGAGAAATCCGAACGATAACCACCGCGCCGCCTCATCCGCAGCAAATAATACGGCGAAGCCAGCAGCATCGCGGGCGGAAACAAAAACCGGTAGAGCCAGATCATCATGCGGCGCTCAGTCGTGGTTCTCGCCCGGCTCCGGCTCGTGGGCGGAGACGAAGCTGAGGTTGAACAGCGGCAGCAGGCACATGAGTCCCACCACCGTCATGCCCAGCACCGCGTAACCCGCCATGTCGTGCACCTTCCCCTCGATCGCCTCCGGACCGTATTGATAGGCCCACGCCGTAAGAAAAAGGCTGCGCAGCAGGTTCATGAAAAACGCGAAGAAAATCGCCGACAGCACCAGCCCGACTTTTTTCCAAAGCGTGTCGAGAAACACCGCCGCCAGAAACGACCCGGCGAAAAGACAGGCCGTGAAGGAGCGGATGCCCGAGCACGCCTCGGCCACGCCGACGCTGCCGAGCGGCAGTTGGAGGATGTTGTCATGCTGCTCGATCGGCATCCCCAGCGTTTCAAAAACCAAAAACACGACTGTCGTCACGCGGTTCAGCATGAATACGCTCAGGTTGGTCTCAATGACCGAGATCATCGGCGCCGACACGAGCCAGACCAGCGCCGGAAACACGAACAACGACACCAGCTTCACGCGCGCATCGTCCGAAAACCCAACCGCCACCGCAGCGCCCGCCGGCTCAGGCGCGCTGATCAACAAAAGCGGCAACAACACAGCGCCCAAGCCGAGCGACAATGCCAGCGTGCCGGGATAGGAGGACGCACCCGCTCGGTAGAACGCGCCCATCAAAAACAGCAGCCCGCCGCCCGCCATCGAAGCCCGGACGTAAAGCGCGAGAGCCGTCGCCGCACGCCCCGAGGCGCGCGGACTGCCCGGCTCCGCGCAAGCCTTCAAGGCCGCGAGAATGCGCGGCCAGCGGTCATACACCACAAAGGCCACGAACGCCGGCACCAGCCAGCCGAACCCGTAGTCGTCCTTGATGCGCCACCAATACGACTGGTCCCACGCCACGAACATCATGAACCCCGCGCCCAGCAGTAACGCGGTCAAAAAGGGGGCCGGAACGGCCGCGGTCCATTTTTTCCAGAGGGTGTTCATGGGAACTTGGGGGATTGGCCGATTCGTCAGCGTGCGGCCAGCACTTTCGCCAGCGAGCGGTTGTGCAGGCGTGGCAGAAAAAGCAGGGCGGCGATCGCGCCGACGAGGGCAAAAGCCATGTCCGTCTGCGTGTCCCACACGTCTCCTTGCGTGCCGAGAAAATCATCCGCCGCCGCGCCTTGGGTGACGGCCGTCAGCCATTCGACCAGCTCGTAAAACGCGCTGAACGCCAGGCAAACGCTCGCCACCAGAAACGGCAGCCAGCGGCTCGGCCGACCGCCGCCGCCGTCGCGCAGCGGCGAGGTGCGCAGGAGGATTTCCCGCGCAAGGATCGCGGGCACGAAACCCTGCGTGAAGTGGCCGAGCTTGTCGTAGTTGTTGCGCGTGCCGCCGGTGGCGTCGCGAATCCAATCAAAAAGCGGCACCCGGGCGTAGGTGTAGTGAGCGCCCACGAGCAGCACCACGCAATGCAGGCCGAGCAGCACGAGCAAGAGCGTCGAAAGCGGAAACGATTTTTGAAACGCCGGGATGAGCGCCGCGCCGAGGACCGCCGGGGCGGCTTCCATCCACCAGGTGAAGCGGTCGTGCGGCGCGATCCACGACCACGCCGCCACCGGCGCGAGCAGGGCGAACAACCATGTGGTGCGGCGATCCATGACGGGCGGGCGACGGCGTTAGACGGCGCTGAACACCAGCGAGCAGTTCGTCCCGCCGAAGCCGAAACAGTTGGCGAGCGCGCCGCGCACGGGCTTTTTCACGGCGGTGTTGGGCGTGACGTTGATCCCTAGCGCGGCGATGGCCGGATCGAGGTTTTCGAGATTGATGGTGGGCGGCACGACGCCGTCTCGAATCGCCATGACCGCAGCAAACGCGCCCATCGCGCCCGCGCCGCCAAGCAGGTGGCCGGTCATCGACTTCACGCCGCTGACGTGGAGCTTGTCCCTGTTGCCCGCGAACACCGCCGCGATCGCGGCCGATTCCTCACCGTCGCCGCCGGGCGTCGACGTGGCGTGGGCCGACACATAGTCGATCTCCGCCGGAGCCATGCCGGCAGAAACCAGCGCGGATCGCATGGAGCGCTGGGAGCCCTCGGCGTTGGGCGCGAGCGACGACAGGTGATACGCGTCGGCCGAGGCGCCGTAGCCGCGCAACTCGGCATAGATCCGCGCGCCGCGTTTCACGGCGTGCTCGTATTCTTCGAGGACGAAAACCACCGCGCCTTCGGAGAGCACAAAACCGTCGCGGGCCGCGTCGTAGGGACGCGAAGCCTTTTCGGGCGCGTCGTTTCGGGTCGAAAGCGCGCGCATCTGCGCGAACGCCCCGATCACCAGCGGCGTGATCGCCGCCTCCGCGCCGCCCGCGATCATCACGTCAACATCGCCGCGCGCGATGGACGCCGCCGCCTCGCCCAATGAGTGCCCGCTCGTCGCACAGGCCGAGGCCACGGACATGTTGGGACCGCGGCAATCCAGCAGCAGACTCACCTGGCCCGCGAGCAGGTTGGGCGCGACTTGGATGATGTAGAACGGAGAAATCTTGCGAAACCCGCCCGCCTTAAAAGTGTCATGCATCGCCTCGACTTCGGGAAGGCCACCCATGCCCACGCCCAGGATAACCCCCATGCGTTCGGGGTTGAACGTGGCGCGATGCGCATCGAGTCCCGAGTCGGCGTATGCCTCGACCGCCGCCGCCGCGCCGAGATGCGTGAAACGCCCGAACTTCTTCGCGTCCTTCGGCGAAAACGCCGCCGTCAACGCCTCGCCGCCCGGCCCGCGCGGGTGGAGCGGCGCGGGCAGCGGCCGCGTGGGCTCGAAGCCCTTGACCTCGCCCGCGATGTGCGCGGTGCATCCCGTGGCGTCGAAACGGGTCAGCCGCGCGATGCCGGATCGCCCGGCGACCAAGCCGGCCCAGTTATCTGGAGCGTTCAACCCCAGAGGACTGACCACGCCGAGACCAGTGACCACCACGCGACGCCGAACGGAGGATTGGGAGGTATGCATGAAAAAATGAACCTCCCATTCATCGCCTGATAAAGCGGTTCCTACAATTTCAAACTGCGCCTGCCCATGAATCCGTCGTATCGCGCACTGTCGTGAAATTGGCTTTGCCTTGCTAGTTTTGAGCTTGCTGGATTTTGAGGGTGTAGAAGACGTTTGTGATGCTAGCGCCGAAGCTGTGAATAAAATATTTTCACCAATCCCAACGTGAAAAAACTAATAAAACACGGCCAGTCCCCTATGAAATTCACCGTCGGCGTAAAAAACCTCGCGGGTCCGAACCGCGAGGACGCGGTGGCGGAGGAGATTCGCCACAAGATCGTCGATCCCACCCCGGAAATCTACACTCACGACGCCGACGGTAATCTTACGAAAGATGGCCGTTGGGACTATCAATGGGACGCCGAAAATCGCCTCATCGTGATGGAGACGACTTCCACGGCAGTGACTGCCGGGCTCACGAAGCAAAAGCTGGAGTTTACGTATGACGCCGCCGGCCGACGCATTCGGAAGGTCGTGTCCGCATGGAATGCCACCACGGCGGCGTATGCCGTGACCAAGGATAACCGTTTCGTTTACGACGGCTGGAATCTGCTGGCAGAACTCGATGGGCTCGTTGCCAACCAACTGCTCTGTGTCTACACTTGGGGGCTCGATCTGAGCGGCAGGGGGCAGGGGGCAGGGGGCAGGGGGCGGGTGGCGTAGGCGGACTGCTGGCAATCCATAAAGACACTGCGACATGGCTTCCCTGCTACGATGGCAACGGCAACGTCGTGGGTGTCGTGGATGCCGCTAGTCGAGCGCGTCTGCGAAGCTAAAAGCGACCAGTAGAGTAACGCAGTTAATGCACGGAAAATGGTGGGCGTCGTAGGCGATGTCGTCCTCAACCGGATTTGAATGAATCAGTTTAAACTATACCACCACCTGAAATCAGGGGGGTTTTGACTTTGCTCTCCGCAGACTTTTGACTCCCACCCTTTCAAAATGTCGCAGCTTCATCCCTATTGGCGCATGGAATACATCGAGGCACCACGCATGCCCGAACTCCAGCGACCGTTTACCGAGCTGCCCGCACTGGGCGACGACCGCAAAGCCCTCATCGTCCATCGCACCGCGTTGTCCTACCTGATGCTCAACCGCTTCCCC
>JANXRL010000134.1 GCA_025352985.1 Verrucomicrobiota bacterium | reverse complement strand
CTCTAGGAAACGATTGAGGGAAAGGAAGCGACGGCGCAGGTCTTCCAACTGTTCGACTCGGGATAACGAGAGACCGCGTTGTCCGGCGAGTTTGGTGGTTGTTGAGAACTCATCTGTGGGTGAGTCCACCATTACGAGTTGCCGCCACGGATGGCCGGGAGAATCGGTGCGTGGAATCCAAGCCCAGCGTTTTTCGCGAAGAGGAACGACACGGTTGGCTAGTTTTTCCAGGAGAGAGGAGTAGCGTTCACGCGCATGCCTGAAGGCGTCGGCAAGAGTAACGGCGGTAGCGGTGTTATCCGCACCGATAAGATAGGCCAGTTCGGGATCGGCTTGGATTTCGATCAGGGCTTCCACCCCTTTATCGGGATGGGTGATTCGCCATGACAGACCGTGCAGGCGACGGAGTTGGTTGGCAGAGGAGCGAGCAAGACGGAGCAGTTCGTCATTATGCTCGGGGAAAGAAAGGCGTTTGGCGTCTCCGCCAAGGCGTTTGACGGGATCGGTTTCGCCGAAGGCGCGGGCGAGTTCCAAGGCATCAATCCACTCTTCATTGGTGGCGAGGCGTCCGCTCTTTCCTGAACGCTCTTCCTTAAGGCCGGGGATTTTTTCGTGGGCTTCGAGCGCACGGTCTTCACCGGGTAGCCGGAGGTGGCGGGCGGTTTGCACGGCGGCCTGCCAGACGTGGTCGCCGGTGCGGCCGAGCGAGAAGGGCAAGGGCTTGCGCGCGGCGGAGAATTGTCCATCGGCACGCAATTCGATCACTGCGGCAGCCGCGGCGGCGCGTTGACCGAGGTCGATGGAGAGGACGGAGAGACCGGCGGGGTTGAGCCACCATGCCCCGATGGTCGGCTCGTTTTTCATCTTGGGCCAGAGGAGATGAACGAGTTTTTCGATTTTGTTTTCGCGAACCCTATTAAATTGGAGTCGCCAATGCGCCGCACGACCAATGCGGGCGGACAAGACATCAGATTCAAGTGTAACCGGGAAGTTTAGAAGGACGCGTTTGACGCGAGGTGTTGGCGAGCGGTCGTCAAATTCTGGCATGAGGCCGAGGGCCGAATTTCTTTTTAAGGTTGGGGCGTGTTTAGCAGCATCTTCGCCGAGCAAGCCTGTTAGCACGGGCGGTAGCCAGTGGATGTTTGCCGCCTCGCCTATCCCATCAATTTGATCGCGATGCAGGCGTGGGGCGCTGAAATGGAGCCTGAGTTTAACCAAGGCAACGAGAGTGCTGTCTTTAGGGCGAGCGGCGCCTGTGACTTCCCACTGGTCAGCGGTGAGACGTTTGGCTGCGTGACGGCCGCTCAGGTCGGAGAGCATGAACTGGCGTGGAGAGATGGTGGGGTCAGCCGGGGTGAGACGAACAGGGGTCGCAAGTTGTTCAGCTTCCTCTTCGTCTTCGAAGAGTTGAGCGGCGGCGCGCAGAATGTCTTCGGCTCGATCATGGGTGTCGCCGGGAATGGGTTCCAAAGAAAGCCAGACTATGTGGTTTTCGCGTTTCGCGAGTTCGCGGAAAAGACGTTGGTCGCCGGCATCGTCGCGATGGGTCGTTTGCCATGCGGTGACAGCTAGATCGAAAGATGCAGGGTCGGATTGATGCGCTCCGGCTTTACGCAGGGCGAGCCAATCGCGACGGAGGTCCGACCAGCCGCGCAGGCTGGCGCGAGAAATACTGTAGCCTTCTTCGCGATGCTCAGTGGATTCAGCCAGCGCAGTGATGGCGGACGAGAGTTTTTGAAACCGTGGATCATCACCGAGACGAACAAGGGATTCGGTTTCGTCGCCATCTTTGGTGGCGGCGTCTGGTTTGGGGCGGATGGCGAGGCGGGCGCGTTGGTAATTGAGCTGAGCTTGGAGTTTATCCTTACGCATGGTGCGCTCCTCGGTTTTGAGGCGGAACTGGTTGACCGCTTTGAGGGCTTCTTTAAAGGCGGCTTTGTCGAATTCGTTCCAGTGAGGGCTCCCGCCTTTTGTGCCTTCCTGCGGCCATATGGCCGCAAGGGAGGTGAAAGCCTTGAAGACAAACCCGCATGATCCGCGCGCTAATTTTATAGGATCGTCTCCAAGCGCAGCGTATTTCTCGGAATCCCCTTCCGAAATCTCCGGACTTTCCTCGTCGGGCGTTTTTTTAGGCTGCTTGTAAGAGTCGCGGAGAACTTCAAAAACACTACGGGATGGCTCTACTAATGTGAAAACAAGAAAGGCTAAGAAACGTTGTTTAAGTATATCCTTATTGATGCTGCCTCCTGTATAGGCAGGAAAGCACACGGAGTCCGGTAGCGTTCCGATAACAGCATCCAGGCCTTCTTTTATCGCCCCAATTTTTTCATGCTGTTTGGAAAGCCACTTCACTGCTTCAGACAATTTAAGTTTTGCCTCCGGGCCTTTTATTAAACGCCCGTCAGGAACTGCGTTTGCAAACAGACCGAAGTGGAGTTTTGACCCCAGCGCGCAAATGTCAGAATCCGAATCCACGCCATACAGAATGCGGGGAAGCTGTGATTGGCCTTCATTTTTCTGCCTCGCTTCCTCGCTAAAGGGAAACCGCATTTTGGTTTCTGGTTCGCAGAACAAAGGGAAGAAATTGCGACCGCCCTGCTGAATCCCGGAGTCGCCTTGGCATTTTTGGAGGAGGAGGAGGCCAGCGAGATGACGTGCTTCAGTGAGGGCAGGTGCCAGAGGCAGAATGGTGCCCAAAACAGCGTCTGAAGCGGACTTTAAAGGAAGTCCAAGCAGTGGGGCGACGCTTGGGCCAAAGCCATTAACTTGGCCGCGAGCACGCATGCCACCGTCCCATTCGGCGATGACGCGGTCATGCAGTTTGGTGAGCACATCATCTTGGCGTGTGTCGGCCAAAGCGGCGATGGCTACGAGGTAGTAGTTGATC
>JANXRL010000106.1 GCA_025352985.1 Verrucomicrobiota bacterium | reverse complement strand
AAGAAGTCTGAGGCCGCGCCTAAAACTCGGAAGCCTTCTTCAAAAAAGAAAGCTAAGTGATGGATGCAAGGATCGAGTGAGTTTTAGGTCACAGCCGATTACAATTTATTCTCTTTAGGTCCAATACCTCGAAGCTTGCTTCGTTTGGCAGAGCAACGGAATCCGTTGCCGGAATCTTCAATGCCTCGGGGCTTGCCCCGAGGATTCTTACTCACGAATTACCACTTGCCTGAAGGTGTTTGTGTTGCTTTCATCGCAATACTGCTCGCGTTTGAGCCTTATCATACATCGTTAAAAATTGTTATATTATGAAACAGATTAAATCATCCAAGGGCTTCACCCTCGTTGAAATCATGATCGTCGTGGTCATCATCGGTCTTCTGGCCGCCATGGCCATTCCCGCGTTCCAAAAGGTTCGCACCGCTTCCCAAGACAAAGCCGTCACCAACAATATGCGCCAGCTCGGTGCTGCTGCCGATCAGTTCTTCCTTGAAAACGGCACCAATCAGGCCGCTATCGCTTCGTTGGTTGGTTCTTCCAACTACGTGAAGGCTTTGAGCACTGTTGCCAACGAGAATTATCCGCAAAACTACACTCAGGGTATTCCTGTCATCGTTTCCGGTATTGCCGGAGCTCGCACCCTGACTTACCTCCAGTAAGTTTTTGTTTAACTCAAAACCGCCCATATTCATATGGGCGGTTTTTTTATGCCCAAATGTTATCGAAGCTTTGGGGTTATGGATGCGCTTCGAACTAATTTATATACGGATACATAGTATTGTTGCTGCGTTTCGTGAGTTTGATTAACATTTGATCTTAGGCGTTTTTACCGTATTGCGCTATCAAGTTCACATTGCTACTGTTTGGGAAAATATTACTATGAAAAAGATTAAATTATCCAAGGGTTTCACCCTCGTTGAAATCATGATTGTAGTGGTCATCATCGGTCTTTTGGCTGCCATGGCTATTCCTGCGTTCCAAAAGGTCCGCACGGCTTCCCAAAACAAGACTGTCGCCAATAACATGCGTCAACTAGGTGCTGCTGCTGACCAGTTTTTCCTCGAAAATGGGACGAATCAGGCCGCCATCGCTTCGGCTGGTTGGTTCTTCCAACTACGTGAAGGCGCTGAGCACGGTTGCGAACGAGAGCTATCCGCAAAACTATACGCAGGGTAACCCCGTCATCGTTTCCGGTATCGCCGGAACCCGCACCCTGACCTACCTCCAATAAGTTTTTGTCGCACTTAAAACCGCCTATTTTCATACGATGGATTTATGGCACAACGTGTAGTTTATCCTTACGGCCCGTTGATAGATTTTTGAATTTCTAATTGATAGGTATATATTTGTCATGCAATGATTTATTTTTTACAAAAGCTTAAGCGTATGAAAAGCCAACACCGATGGGGGGCTTTACGCTCGTTGAAATTATGATTGTCGTGGTGATTATCGGGCTGCTTGCGTCGCTGGCTATTCCTGCATTTCAGAAAGTGCGTTCAGCTTCACAGGACAAGGCGGTTTTTAACAACATGCGCCAGCTGGGTGCTGCCGCCGACCAGTTCTTTCTTGAGAACGGAACCAATCAGGCGGCCATTCCTTCATTGATTGGTTCTTCGAACTACATCAAAATTTTGAGCACGGTGGCCAACGAAATCTACCCCCAGAATTATTCGCAAAGCATGCCTGTCATCGTCTCGGGAATATCGGGTGCGCGGACCTTGACCTACATCCAATAAGTTTTGTCTTCCCAGTAAAACCGTCGGCGCGCACGATCGCCGCGCTTTATGCAAAACCGGTTTCTTCTTTTGGCCCTGGTATCCCTTCTGGCGATCACACTGGGCTTTTTTTCTTTCAGCTCCGTGCGTGCCGTTTGGATGGTGAAGGAGGCGGGATACTGGGTAATCTTGGCTACCACCTGTCTCTTTGGTTTTTATCTTACAAGAAGTCTGCGCGGCGGTTTGCGGGGGTGGACTTGGACCGAGTGGCGCTGGCCTATGGTGGTGATCGTGTTAGCCACGGTTTTTTTGCAGATACACGAGCGGCATGAGTTCAAGATCGTGATGGACGAGGTGGTCCTGCAGGCAACGGCGATGGACATGCACTTTGACCGCCAAGCCTCGGCTTCGGTAAAGGCTTATGACTTCGGGGGAAACTTCATCAGCTTTAAAATCTATGTAGATAAGCGCCCCCTGTTTTTCCCGTTTTTGCTGAGCACGGTCCATGATCTCACCGGCTACCGCGTGGAAAATGCTTTCTGGCTGAACGGAGCTCTCTCCTTTGTTTTGACGACCATGGCCTTTCTCGTAGGGCGTCGAGTGGGCGGTCTTTGGGCGGGCGTCGTGGCTGTGTTGCTTTTGATATCGGTGCCGCTGATCAATCAAAACGCGGTCGGGGGAGGCTTCGAATTGCTGAACTTGACGATGATTGCGTGCACACTTTGGCTGGGCATGCGCTACGCGGAAACGTCCTCGGACGACCGACTCTCAGCGTTTTTGCTGTCCGGCATATTATTAGCGCAAGTGCGTTATGAGTCGGTCCTCTTTTTATTGCCGGTCGGCGTGACCATTCTTTACATCTGGTGGCATCAACGGGTGGTGAAACTGCCATGGACGCTGATTTTTGCGCCGCTGCTTTTGGTGGTATATCCATGGCAATATAACGTGTTCAAACTGGCGGATGTTACCTGGCAGCTGAATGACATCGAGGGGGCCGCCAAGCCTTTTGGGGTGCAGTATTTTTATGATAATGTCGGGCACGCGCTTAATTTCTTTCTGTGCTTTGATGGCAGCCAGCCTAGTTCCTGGTGGTTAGGTATACTGGGGACGATCGGGGTCGGGTTCTTTGGATTGATACTCTACAAAGAACACCGGACTGTTTTCGTGTCTTCTCCGGCGCTGGCAGTGTTCTCCATCTTCCTGATTGGGCTGATGATTCATACGGCATTCATGCTTTGTTATTTCTGGGGCCGATGGGACGACCCGCTGATTCGCCGACTGAGTCTGCCTGCGCATTTGTTGCTAATATTGGCTTTGGTGTATGCCTTTCCACGGCTCATTTCACATCGCAAGGCCTGGCAGGTGCTGGCCGGGGCCACGCTGCTGTATATTTGGGGTGTGACCGTGCCGGTCTCGGCGCGGCATCGTTACACCCAGGAGAATTTTGCGGCGCGCACCAACAACTGGGTTTCTGATTACATCAACCAGCACCTGGACGGTAAACGGGTGCTGGCGATCGATGGGAATCAAGGGTTACAGTGGATAATCCACAGGCAATCCACGGTCATGCCGGCGACAGTCGCGGATGAGCCTGAAAAATATCTGTTCCACTATAAAAACCACAGTTTTGACGAATACCTGGTCGTGCAGCGCTGGGGAGTGGACGTTAAAAATCAATCTCGCTACCTTTCTGTGGAGGATGATCTGGGAGATGCATTCAAGTTAGAGTTTATCGACGAAAAGGCCTTTTCCCCGATCTATGTTCTGAGGTTGAGCCGGGTGGTGGGAGTGGACGAGGCAAAGCTAAAGGCTTGGAAGGCCAAGCGCGGGACGATCGTGCCCTTACCCGCCTCCGCCAAGGCAGCGATCCGTGAATCCGATGCGGAAAATCTGTCTCTTTGGCTGAAGCAACTGCCCTGAACGAACCGGTTAGTTCTCGGCTGGCGCCTCGGCTTCGGCCATGATTCCGGCAAGTTCGTTTAGGGAGCCTTCGGTGGCGGCGTGCAGTTCATGCGGGCTGAGCCTGTAAATGAGGATACTGTAGCCGATATTGGCTTCGGGGCTTCGCACGCGCAGGTATTGGCACAGGCGCGCGAAGCGCAGACGGTCCAGCTTCCACAATAAACTGGGTCGCATCCGAAACTCCTCGGCATTGGCCGGAGGAGACTTGGCTTGATCCCGTATCTGACGGTAGAGGGTTTCGGTTTCGAGCGTCCATGCGCCGCGCCAAGGACTATAAACATCCTGCAGCATCGTCGCGCTCAGGCAGTAAAGCCCCGGTTGAAGCACATGCCAGAAATACGGTTTTACCACCAACGGATAGGGTGAAAGCTCGCGGGCGGAGATGCCGTAGTATGAGAACGGCGCACTGCCGAAATAGGACAAATAAACCATCTCGCCTGGCCGGTGGTTTTGGGCGATCCATTCGGCCAGGCCGGGCAAGTCCTGGCCCCAGTCGAGAGAGCTGTCCACGAGGTGTCGGTGTGCACGGGCAGGACCACCGGCGAAATCGTTAAAATAAGCGAGATAGTGCGGGCGGATCGCGAAGGATGTTACCGCCGCCCAGATGACAAGGCCGCCGGCAACCCAGGTGCGCCAGCGCGGTGAACCCCAGGCGGTGATCGCGCCAGCCAGCACGAAAAGCGCGGGATAGGCGGGTAGGATGTGTCGGTGCCCGATGTTGAGGCTGGTGGTCAGGGAAACCGCCCAATACACGGCAAACACCACGAACAGCGGGGCGGCCTTCCGCAGTCCGCTAAGTAAAATCGTCGCGCGCGTCCTGAACGATGAGCCCAAGGCGTGGGCTCGCTCGAGTCCCATGATGGCCGCCAATGCGTAGGCGAGGAGTTGGGCGGGCGGCGTCTTGACCCAAAAGGCGTAAGGGAAAAACCAGGCCCAGCCGTGGATGCTGAATTCGCCGTTGAGAAAAGCCCCGCGTTGTTTGGACGCGCTGAGCACGAAGGCGAGACCTTGCAAAAACGCCTCGGGGAAAAGATGAAGGGTGCGCGTGACGTTGAAGAACCAGGCCATCGGGCCTTGTTTTTGGAGAATGACCTCCCAGGAAGCATAAAACTGCTGGCCTTCAGGCAGGCCGGGCGCGAAGGCAGTGTAGCGGAAGCCGAACGCCATCCAGATCATGAACCAGGCGACTGCGATGTGGCCGCCTGCGGAGAGCAGTAGTTGTCGGACGGGGATGCGCTTTTCCGCGGTTTTTTCGTCCGGGGCGACCATCTGCCAGATCGCGAGCAGCCCGAACATGGGGACGAGCAGGAGAAATGAAAACTTGGCGAGGCAGGCCAGCCCTAGCGTTACAGCGCTCACGGCCCAGGATGTCCAGGAGGGATGCCGCAAGTGCCACCACCAAGCCGTGGTGGTCGCCATGAAGAAAAACGTCATGGCCACGTCGGAGGTCACGAGCGCGCCGTGGGCTAGGAAATTGGGACACAGGGCAAACAGGGTGAGCGACAGCAGGGCACCGTGATCGCCCCAAAGCCGGCGGGACCATAGAAAAACCAGCAGGCCGGTGCCCACGCTGAAAAGAACCATCATGCTGCGTGCGCAGGCGAGGAAGAACACGGTGTTGTTGCCTCCGCGAAAAAGGAATTGGTCGCCGATAGTCCACACATCGGAGCGGTGCCACGCCTCAAGGTTGGTCACAGGCATGGTCGCGCCAGCCGCGACGAGCGGAAGCGCAGCCCAGCGCTGGGGGAGGTTGCCGTTTTCCGGATGGAGCCGGTAATCGTTGTTGTGCCAGTATGAGAAGCCGCCCGTGAGATGCCCTACTTCGTCAAACGTGAAGGATTTTTCAAGGCCGGCCGATACCGCAAGCCATGCATGCATTGCTAGGAGAAACGTAACGAGGGCCGTGAGAACAGGGCGGGGAAGCGGGCGTGGCGAAGATGATATTATGTGGTTCAAAATTGCTTCGACACAGTGTCGGGCGGGCTCGAAGGTCGCTACAAGAATGAACTGTGCGCTTGGCCGGATTTACCGTTTTTCATGAATGCCGAAGAGTATCGCAATCTGGAGCAGGTGGAGCGCACGCACTGGTATTATGCGGGCAAGCGTGAGATGGTCTGCAGCTGGATCGACCTCGCGAGGCCGCCGCAGGCGGACGACCTATTGCTTGATTGCGGCGCAGGCACCGGAATTTTTGCAAAGGAGATGGAGGCTTCCTGCCGTGTTCTCGTGCTCGACGATCACGAAGAGGCACTGCGGATTCTGCGCACCCGTTTTCGCGCGGACCAAATATTGAGCCTCGCCGGCGACCGGGTGCCGTTGGCGGACGGTTCTCTGGAGTATGTCACGGCGCTAGATGTGCTCGAACACGTGCCGGACGATGCGGCGGTCGTGAATGGTTTTCACCGCCTGTTGAAACCGGGTGGCCTGGCGGTTATCACGGTGCCGGCCAGCATGGCGCTATGGAGCGACTGGGACGTGACCCTGCATCATTACCGCCGCTATGACCGTCGGCAGTTGCGCGCACTTTTTCCGGACGAGAAATGGGAACTGGTGCATGTCAACTACACGAATGTCGTGGTTTATCCCGTCGTCTGGCTGTTGCGCAAATGGCGCCGCTGGTTCCCGTCGCCGCACAGCCGGGCGGAGGACCGCGAGCCGGCCCGATGGGTGAACACGCTGCTCAAGCGCACGTTCGTTGGACTCGCGCGCGTGCGGATGCCGTTTCCTTTTGGGGTGAGCCTGCTGTTAGTGGCGAGGAGGCGCGGTTGAATCGGCGCTGGCTCAGTGCGCGAAGCGCAGCCGGGCGAGTTCGTGGCCGTCGGCGGACTTTAGGATTACAAACGCCTCATGCGGATTGAGGTGGTTGAAGGCGGCGGTGAATTCCAGATTGAAGCGCACGAGCGACCGGTCGGCGTCGATTGGCGCGGTATTAAGCACCGCGTTGGCAGCGGGGAGGGTGATATTCTGGATGACGCGCGGCTGGGTCACATAGTTGAGCAACTCGACGCGGCCGATGGGTTGCGTGCCGAGCGGCGCGACGCCCACCATGCGCAAACGAGGTCCTGGGCCGATTTGCTCGATGCTTACGATGTCAACCGGGGTGATCGTCCGCTGCTTGTGGATCCAGATAGCATAGCCGTCGAGTTTCAGCGCCGGGGTGAATTCGCGCAAAAGGTAGTCCCGGAGGGCGCACTTGGTGCTGAAGTCGTTTATCTCGAGAAAATCCACCACCATGCGTTGCACGATGACACACGCCTTGGGGTCGGCCTCTAGCCGGTCGATGATAGCCTGCTGTTCCGTCGGCGAGAGTAACGTGAACCAGTGGGTGGCGTTGGCCAGGGTGGGCGTGGGTTTGCCGGTCCAGATGTTCATGCTGTAGAGTCCGGGAAAGCTGAACAGGGTGCCGGCATGCAGATGCAGGTTACGCGTGATGATCTGCAGGGTGTCGGTGAAATCCTCGGCCATTCGCACTTCTTCGGCGCCGTGCAATCCGAGCGGGGCGCTTTCATAATACCGGGCATGGCATGTCTTGCCCACCGTGAAGGTGATCCAAGCGAGGGGGATCAACAAGAGAGTGCCGACGCCCGCAATCAACCAGCGGCGCAAAGCGGGGCGTAGAGCCTGAAAATAGGCTGACGCTTCGTAAACGCCCATCGCCAGCACCGCAGGAAACAGGCCCGTGCCCCAGTTGACCTGGCTGCCAGCCACCGGGTAGGCGTGCAGGCTTTGGAAGACCAGCACCCAGCCGACCCAGATGCGTGCCCGGTCACGGTTGGTTGTCTCGCCGGGCTGCAGCGGTGTCACGAGCAGCCAGAGCAATGGCAGGCCGTAAAGTTCGCAGAATCGGCCCATGAGCACCTGGCCGGAAAGGAGAAACCAACCGAGGATGCCAAAGCGCACGGCGGCGATGAGTGTCGAGGCCCACGCAGGGCGGGTGTCGCGCGTATAAAACCACAGCGCAAAAGCAAACGACCCCACCGCCAGCGGGGCCGAGGCGGGCCGCCAGGTCATCGGCAGGGAGTAAACGCCCGGATGCTTGAGCGGTCCGAGAATCACGCCGTGGATGAGGTCCGTAAGGCCGGTGCCGCGCAGGCAGGTGAGGGCGCCGATGGCCAGTGCCCAGATTGCGCTTACACCGAAGAACCAACTCCATGTCATGACACCGTGTTCGTCGCGGCGGCTACGGTGTAGCACGAGCGCAAGGGCCAGCGAGGAAGTGGTCACGATCAGGGCGAAAGTGCGAACCCAAGTAGCCTCCCATAACGACCGCATAAGCAGAAACGGCAGTGCGGCGCATCCTAGAGCGACCAGCCACGAGGAAAGTTTCCTGTCGCGGCCGAGCGCGGTATTCACGAGCAGCCAGCCGCCGGCGGCGACGAGGAAGAACACGCCGACGTTGATCTTGGTGAGGACCAATGCCACGCCTACCAGCGCAGCGCCCACGGCAAACGCCACGGGCTTTTCGCGCTCGATGGCGATGGCGCCGACGACCGCGCCGATCGCGACCAGCGCGGTAAGCAGGCTGCCCGGGTGCATGGGCTCGCTCTTCATGACCCACAGGCAAAAGAATGTCATGCCGAGCGTGAACAACGCGTAGACGGACGACCGGCTGTAGCGCCAGGCGAGCAGGCTGCCTGCGCCGGCTGCGGCCAGCCAGTTGACCAGTGTGATCCAGCGGCCGCTTACGTTGTCATACTCCAGTGGCAGCACGCGCTGGAGTGTGTCGTAGAGGTTATAGAAAAACGGGCCGTATTGGCTGTAGACGCGGGTGTAGAGATCGCCCTCAGCGACGTAGTTTCTCAACGAGTAGAGCACGTAGCCCTCGTCGTCGTAGATCATGAAGGTAGTGAACAGCAGCCAGCGGCCGATAACGGCCAGCACCCCTCCCGATGCGAGCAGAAGCGCCAGCACGCCAAGCGAACGTTTATTCAAAGCCATGCCGGTTTTTGATGATGTAGGGAGGGCGGCGTTTTACCTCGTCGTAGATGCGGCCGAGATATTCGCCCAGCACGCCGATACCGATGAGCTGGATGCCGCCCAAAAACAGCACCAGCGTCACGAGAGTGGTAAAACCAGTTTGCGCGATCTCGACGCCAAGCAAGCGGCGGATGATGAAGAACAGGCCGATGGCAAAGCCCAGTCCGGCGGTCAACAATCCTGCGTAGGTCAAGGCGCGCAGAGGCAGGTGCGAAAAGCTGAACAGGCCGTCGAGCGCATAGCGCACGAGGTTGTGCAGGGTGACGGCCGGGGTGCCGGCGGCGCGTTCCTGGCGGTCATATAGAATCTCCGCTTGTTTGAAGCCCACCCATGCGCGCAGGCCGGGGAAGAAGCGGTGTTTTTCGGAGAGCAGGTTGAAGGCCGCGACCGCGTTTTTCCCGAGTAGGCAAAACGTGCCCGTATTGGCCTCGATGGGGAAGTCGATGAGCTTCTGAAAAACCTTGTGAAACAACTCAAAGCCTAGGCGGCGCAGGCCGGTTTCCTGCCGCGAGCGGCGGACGGCGAGAACGACCTCCGCGCCTGCCTGAAACGCGGTCACCATGCCGGGAATGAGTTCGGGCGGGTCCTGCAAGTCGGCATCCATGGTCACGACGGCGTCCGCCTGCGTGACATGGGCTAGACCGGCGGTCAGGGCCGCCTGATGGCCGAAATTGCGCGAAAATTCGACGAGCTTGAACCGGGAGTCGCGGGCGGATTGCGCCGCGATCAACAGGGCCGTGCGGTCGCGGCTGCCGTCGTTGACGAACACGGCGCTCCAGTCGCAATCCGGCCGGCCGTCGAAAACGGCGGTGAGTCGTCGGAGCAGTTCGGGTAGCACCAGTTCCTCGTTGTAAACGGGAATGACGAGCGCAACGGCGGGGTTGGCGGGACGGGTGATGGATTGGGCGGCGGACATTGCGGGCTGAGGTTGTGGGTAACGCTAGGGTTTAGAGGGCGCAAGTTCCCAAGAATACAAATCCCATTCGCCGAAGCGGTCGTGGCGGGCGCGGGCGGGGAGCAGCCCGGTCATAAAGCCGGGCGGATCGTCGCGCGAGTAGGCGACCACTGAAAGCCGTTCCGGCAGGTGGGCCCGCAGGCTGGCCGGCGTGAAAGCATAGCCCGCCGCCAGCCGGGTGCTCAACCCGTCCTCGGCGTGGTAAAAACGATGATCGGAAAACGCGGTGAGGAGCGGATTCCACGGGATGTAAATCGAGCAAGGGAAAGAGGCTGCCAAGTAGGCGCCCTGTTTGAGCGCCTGGGTTTGCGGGCGGAAGGTGCCTCGGTAATGGTCCGCTTTGACGAGGCTCATGGCAACCACGGTAGCGGCTATGAACAGGGGCGCGGCGTATGTCTTTTTATCGAGCCAGGCCGTCAGGGCTAGCGCTGCGCCCGGCAGCAGGTAGAAGGTGGAGTGCAGGGAGTTCACCGAGCCGCCGACCTTGAAAAAACTGATGACGGCGAAAGGCAGCAGTGTCGCGAAACTCAAGGCTCCCAGGGCGAAAGCCGGTGACTGGCGGATCGTCCGGCGGAATCGCCATACCAGCAACAGCGGGAGCAGGCCGTAGGCCAGAAAAGCCGGGGTGAGATCGTGGAGTTTACCCGTTAGCGGGGCAAAGGGAATGCGCCCGGGCAGGGTGACAAGGTTGAACCAGAATCCTTCCAGTCCAAACCACAGGATGAAAAGTGCGCCCAGCCCGAGCCCGAACCCTGCGCACATGGCAACATACCTGAGGGCGGGGCCGCGACCGCGCATCCAGAGCAGCCAACCGGCCTGCGCCAAAACCAGAGGGAGTTCGGTTTGCTTGGACCATACGGCAAGTGCGGTCAGCAACGCCGCGAGCATGGCGGCGCGGGCAGAACCGGCGAACAGTGCGGCGTTGGCCAGAAGGCCGAGGGCAAACGCGGCGTTATCCGACTGC
Source organism: Verrucomicrobiota bacterium (assembly GCA_025352985.1). GTDB lineage: Bacteria > Verrucomicrobiota > Verrucomicrobiia > Opitutales > Opitutaceae > Rariglobus. The sequence continues at coordinate 9,829 of JANXRL010000106.1, read as the reverse complement.
CAGAACTGCCAGCAGCTTGACGGCAGGAACACGATCACCACCAGCAGCGCGAACGGCCGGAGTTTACCTTCGGAGCGGAGCGCGATGACGAGAGGCAGGAGCAGCACGGCACAGTTAATGACGGCGGCGGCGAGCACGGCGGTGACCGCGTCACCAGCGAAGGTGGCCGGCCATTGCAGGAACAGCGCGACCGGTCCGTAGATCCACGTGGTGAGCGGTCCTTCCGCGAGCGTTGGATACGGGGTCTGGCCTGCGTGCATCATGAAGGTAGGCGCGAGCCTCACGGCATTCCACGAATGCGAGGGGAATGCGCAAAGCATCGACCAAAGATACGCCGCCACGCCTAGGGCGCCGAGGATCAGGCCGGTATGGCTGGCGCGGGAATTGAACCTAGGGGCCGGCATGCGGGGCGGGCTGCGTGTGATTTGTTTCACGGTATATGCGGACGACGATCAAAGCGAGCAGCGCCGTCAGAACCAAGGCGATCAGCACGGACGAAGTGCCGAGAGTTTCGGCGAAGAAACTCCAACCATGAATGGTCTTACTACCGTAATTCAGCATCGCGCCGCGATTGAGGTGGGTGACGTCAAAGCCCCAGCCCGGGGCTGGCGAAAACTCATCTATGTAGTAGGTGTTTGCTTCGATAAGGAACGGCAGCACGAGCCCCACGGCCACGTCCCAGAGCAAAAGCAGGACGAAGCCGGTGCGGATGGTTGCTGGCAGCAGCGGCAGGCGGGTGGCAATCCATGCGAGCCCGATGATCACCAATGGTTGCAGGCAGATGTGGGCCAGCCCCCAGCCCTCGGGCGGCGTATGCACCAGGATTCCGGTGAGAATAATGAACGGCGCGAACCAGAGCCAAAACCTCCGCTCCCCGGGCGGGGCGACTGCGTTTGTCCTTGGCGGGCGCAGATAGCTAAAAATGATCACAAAAAATCCGCTGAAGCCCGCCGCGAGCGGGAGATTGGTCTGGTAGATGTTGAAGAAATAATCACGCACCCGGCCGCCTTGGCTTAGCTGGTAGATGATTCCCTTGTCCATGGTGCGGAAGGGGTGGGGGATGAACGTGTCCACGATATTTCGGAGAGGCACGAGCACATGCTCGCGCGGTGTCTGGACGCTCCATTCCTGCGCCGCGCTGTTGCTCGTGCCGGTATCCTGCAGTCCGTAGGTGTGGATCGCCCAGCCGAACCAGGTGAGCGTCAACAGTCCGCATGTAAGAGCGACCATGCCCGCCTCGGCTAATGGCCGCAGGCCACGGTTCGGGCGTAAAGCCCAGACGGCGTAGGCGATCATCCAGGCGAGGATCCAGGGTCCGGCGGAATAGTGTGTGATCAAGCCGGCCGCCAAGCACAGAAAGCCCGCGATGCGTTCACGTGCACCGAACTCGTTCAAAACGCCCCGGAGCAAAAAATAACTACCGCTCAAGATCCAGAACGTGCACGTCAGCTTGGTCCATGCGAAGGTGGTGTTTTGCGCGACCAGCGGGTTCAACATGAGCACGAGAGCCCAAAGTGCGTTGGCGCCTCGCGAGTCTTTCCACCGCTGGTAAAACAACCAGCCGGGGAAAAAGAAAAGCGTGCTAAGCAGCGTAGTGAAAAACTGAAAGTCGGCGAATCGCCCGAGCGAAAACTCCATGAAAACCGCCGTGACCACGTTGGCCAGGGGCGGACGTGAGGTGAGGGTATAAGATCCCAGAAAATGCATATGAGGATCGGCTTCGCCCATGAAAACACGCGTGCGTTGGTAGTGTTCGAGCCAGTCGCCCGCCCAGCCGCCGCCAGAGTAGCTGCCCACCAGTGCCAGCAGGCCGATCGTCCAAAGCAAAAACACCGCCCAAAGCCCGAGGAGACTGCGCATCTCGGGCTCGCGGCACATCGCGGCGATCTGGCGTCGGCGCCAGACGATGCTCGCCAAAGTCGTAACAGGCAGCAGCCAGAGCCATGCCGTGTTAAGCCCCGCGACAAAGAGTCCGAAGCCCGCGAGGTAAAGCGCGAGTAGCGCGGTCGCAATACCCAGGCAAAGCCGCTCGCCGGCCTTGAGCTTCCAGTCCGGGGTCAGCACCGCGCCTAGCCCGGGGACAAGCACGAGAAAAAAGGCCAGATTAGTAATCGCGGCTGCCATCTTAGCGCGGGTGCGCGGGAATTGCCGGGGTCTGGGTGAGCAGGGCCGTGATCATTTCGACATCGTAAATGGTCAGCAGCCCGTTGATCGAGGCGACCTTGTATTTATCCTGCCGCAGCTCCCGGAAAAAGGGATACGGGCGGTTGAAGTCGTCATTGATGGGGCTGCCGTCGATCAGGGTGATAAAGCGGATGTCCTGTCTTCGCAGTTCGGCGATGACCTCCTTGAACGGTTTTTGAGCATCGTAGATGCAGGCGACCTGAGGACTGAAGAGCGGCACGACATGACCGAGATGACGGCGGATCAACACGTGGTTGCTCGGGTGATCCACCAAGATGGCTTTGTCCCCGGCCGCCTTGCTTAAGACGCTCCACAATGCCGGAGCCTCCAGCCGCACCAGCATGTTTTTGGATTTTTCCCAGGTGTCGAACGACAGGCTCCAGGCGGAGGTCAGCGAGTAGGAGGGGAAACTCCACGCCCGCCGCGCGGCATCGACGGAGATCACGACGGCCGCCACGGCGCACATGATGCCGATGCGGAAGGGCAGGAGCGCGAGGTTGCCCGCCAGGACTGCGGCGATGGCGAGCATGGGGCAAAGCACGCGCATGGAATAAATCCAGCCGCCCGCCGTCTGTCCGATGGACCACAGCCAAAGCGCGATAATCACCAATCCCGACAGCACGAGCGGGGAGCTTTTGAGTTTCAACCGGAAGACGCCGGCCATTGCGCCCAGAAGAAGACCGCCCATGAAGAGGGGCGGGAGGATGGCCAGGTAGTGTAGGTTTTGCGGCTGCGACGACAGGCTGCAATTTTTCACGATCGCCTCCATGAGCGCAGCGTAGGGCGCATTGACGGGGAACAACCCCATTACGTTCATGCTGTAAACGGGATTTCCGGTGAGCCACGCGTTTCGCAGATACCAGGGCGCCGAAAGTATCACCGCGACGCCGACAAACCAGACCAGTCCCGGGCGAGTCCGCTTTGGAAGCACGAGGAAGGCGGCTCCGATGACGACGTAGGCGAGTCCATATTCCCGGCTCAGCGCGCCGGCGGCGGCGGCGATTCCGGCCCAGATCACGTGGGCCTTTTGGCCGGTCTGCGCATAGACGTGCAGGAAATACAACGTGGTCACTAAGGTGAGCGCGGTGAGGCCGGTTTCCTGTCCCATGGCCACGGACCACAGCGCGAGCGAACTGGTGGCGAACATTCCCATCGCTGCCCAGCCAGCGGCCCGGCTTCCCCATAAAGAGCGGGCAAATTGGAAAATCGCCCAAAACAAAACTCCCGCCTCCAGCCCGATGCGCGCGACCGTCATCACGGTGGCCGTGCTGCCGGTGCCCAAGTAGAGCCAGAAATTGAGTGACGAAACCAACGGGGCGATGCCGTCGCACCAAGCATAGTGTGCGAATCCCTCGCTGCTCACGGCGGGATAAAAAGAAAGGCTTTGCTCGCGGAGCATCTCCAGGCTGAGGCCGTTCCAGCGAAAAATGTTGTCATAACCCGAGAGCGGATCGATCGCCGCTCGCGCCACGATGCTCAAGATGCCAAGTAGGGCGGCGACTAGGTAGAGAAGATGATCGGCGCGCGGTGATGCGCCGCCCTTGCCGGCGGCCGGATCTTGAGGAGGCGGGACTTTGTTCCTTGCGGCCAGCGCGAGTCCGAGAAGGACAACGGCGAGACTGACGGCCACGTGGGTTGCATCGAGCGGAAAGCCCAGGAGCTGGTTGCCCAAGACTATCCAAAACAACACGAGAATGGAGCCTAGAAACGACGACAGCGGGACGCAGGGGGACGGAATAATCCGGGTTAGCAAATATCCGGGCAAAAGGAATCCGGCGATGGCGACAAACGGGAGGGATATCCAGCTATAGGCGGTGGTTGCGAGAATCGTCACGGGTGTGAGTCGGGATCATTCGCGGGGACTGATAAAGTTTTGGTATCGGAGGTGGCGGGCTTCCGGTAGTCGCCGCGGCTGAAGTATTTTTCCAGCCACACATACATGCAGATGAAAAAATAGCGGCTGCCCATTTCCTTGATCTTGAGCTTGGCCTCGCCGGTGCGCCGGTTGCGCCAGGTGATGGGGACCACCGTCCAGGTGAAGCCGCGCACGATGGCCTTGAGCGGCAGTTCCACGGTGAGATTGAAGTGCGGCGCGATGAGCGGGCGCGCGCCGTCGATCACCGTGCGACGGTAGGCCTTGAAGGCGTTGGTGGTGTCGTTGAGCGAGAGCTTGAAGAGGACGCGGATGAAGAAATTAAAGATGCGATTAAGCAGGAGCTTGTAGCGCGGGTAGTCGATCACGCCGCCGCCCTTGATGAAGCGGCTGCCAAACACGCAGTCCCAGCCTTCGTTAAGCTTGGCCCAGTAGCGGACGACATCGCGGGGATCGTCGGAGGCGTCGGCCATGAAAATGACTACCGCGTCGCCGTGACTTTTGTTGAGTCCGTGGATGATCGCGCGGCCGAAGCCGTGGTCACCGGTGTTTTGAACGGGCAACAGCTCCGGCACGCGCGCGCGCGTCGCGGTGAGGATTTCCCAGGTGCGGTCGCGGCTGCCGTCGTCAACCACCACGATTTCATGGGGGATGGCGTGGAGCTTGAGTTCGAGGTGTAGGTGTTCGACGGTCGAGGCGATACAGCCTTCCTCGTCCCGTGCCGGGATGATCACGGAAAGCTGTTTGAGCGCCGGAGCGTCGAATGGAGGGGAAGAGGCGCGTCTTATAAAATTCATAGGGGGGCGGAGAGTTCTAGCCAGCCGGGGTGGGCTTCGGCGTGGACGGCGATTTCATCGAGGATCGCTTCGGCGGATGTCTGCGGTTGCCACGACCATACGCGGGCGGCTTTCGCGGAGTCCAAAACCATCCAGGGGATGTCAAAGCGCCGGGGCTCGGGATCGGCCGTGACAGCGTGCGCGCCGAAACGACCGGCGCACCAGTCGCTCAGTTGGCGCAAGGACCGGGCCGAGGCGGCGCCACCCGAGACGTTGATGAGACGGTTGGTCGAGGAGACGTCGGGCCGGGCGAATTGTTTTTCGAGGAGCGGCACGAAGTCGCGCGGATGCAGGCAGTCGCGGACCTGATGGCCATGCCCGCCGAAGCCGATGTATTTGAGCGGGCGGCCTCGCAGATAGCTGTTCACCCAGTAGGCAAAAATCCCTTGGTCGGGCCGTCCGAACTGGCCCGCGCCGGCGAGCACGCCGCAGCGGTTCACAAAAACGGGGAAGCCGAAGGTCTCGCCGTATTCGAGGGCGAGCGCCTCGCTGGCGAGCTTGGTGGCGCCGTAGAGAGAGACGGGCGCCGCGGTCGCGAAGGTTTCATCTAGGCCGGCGGCGGTGAGTCCGGCGGGCAGGGTTGCGTCAGGTGCGGGGCGGAAGGCGTGGTCAACGGCTTCGACCGCAAGACCGGCGAGCGGAGGAATCGAGTAAACGCGGCTGGTGCTGAGCAGGACGAAGCCCGCGCGGTGGCGTTGGCAATACTCCAGCAGGTTGACGGTGCCGCCCAGATTGTTCTCCACGAGCTGGCGCGAACCGGTCGTCCCGTCCACGCCGGCGAGCACACTCGGGTTGGCAGCGGCGTCGATGACCCAGTCGGCCGGTGGCAGCGCGTCCATGTCGCTGGCCATGCGGAGGTCGGCGTGAACCACCTTGACGCCCATCGCCTTCAGGGATGCCCGGTTCGTTTCGCTGCCAGGGCGGCTGAAGTTGTCGAAGCCCAGCAACTCGTGGCCCTTGCCCGACTCCACGAGGGAGCGGGCGATGGTGCTGCCGACAAAACCGCAGATGCCTGAGACGAGGATTTTCACGCGAGTAAGGGTTAACGGAAGAGGTTGTATTTCATGATCGCGTAGAGGGCGCGAAAGCCGTCGCGCCAGCCGATCTTTTTCCCCTCTTTGTAGGTGCGGCCATAGTAGCTGATGCCGACTTCGTAGATGACCACGTCGAGTTTGGAAACCTTGGCGGTGATCTCGGGTTCGAAGCCAAAGCGGTTTTCCTCGACGGTGATTTTTCGGAGCACCTCGCGTTTGAAGACTTTGTAGCACGTCTCCATATCGGTGACGTTGAGGTTGGTCATCATGTTCGAGAGCAGGGTGAGGGCCTTGTTACCCACCATGTGCCAGAAATAGACCACGCGGTGCGCCTCGCCACCGGCGAAACGCGAGCCGAAGACCACGTCGGCCTTTCCGTCGATGATCGGCTGGAGGAGTTTGGGGTATTCGTTGGGATCGTATTCGAGGTCGGCGTCCTGCACGATGACGACGTCGCCGGTCGTGGCGGCGAAACCGGTGCGGAGGGCGGCGCCTTTGCCTTGGTTGATCTCGTGGTAGATGATCTTGTCCACCAGTGGGGCGATTTCGGCGCGCAACAGGTCGCGGGTGCCGTCGCGTGAGCAGTCGTCCACGATGATGATCTCCTTGTCCGTCACAGGTGCGGCGCGGACTCTATCCACGATATTGCGGATGGTTTTAACCTCGTTGTAGCAGGGGATGACGATGGAGAGCTTCATGCCAGTTGGAATGAGAGGTTAGAAGCGGCATGTGCGGACGGAAGCCTTTTCCCGAGCGATCCGACTTTTGACGAAGGCGTTACAGCTGCTGGGCCGGGCTTGACGGTGCGCAGCGGCGGGGGGCATCGTCGGTGAATGTCTTCTCCAGAGAACCGCTCTTTTCGTGTGAGTCCGGCGCTGCTGTTTAAGCTGGCGGTTGCCGGCGTGGTGCTGGCTGGAGTCGCCTTGCTGGTGCTGAAGGGCGTCGATGTGAAGACGTTGTTTAACCGCGGGCTAGAGTTCATCCGCGGGCTGGGGCCGGTGACTTTTTTTACGGCGATGGCGGTGTTGCCTTCGTTCGGGTGCCCGCTCACGGCGTTCACCCTGTCGGCGCTGCCGGTGTTTGGCGCCGAGCTGGGTGCGCCAACCGTGGTGGGATTGGCACTGGCCAGCATCACGGTGAACTTGGCGTTTTCCTACTGGCTGGCGCGCTACGCGCTGCGGCCTTGGGTGGAAAAACTGCTCGCGTGGATGGGCTACACGCTGCCGCAGGTCGCGGCGGAGGATCGGCTGGGGCTGCTCGTGCTCGTGCGAGTGACGCCGGGGCCTCCTTATTCGCTGCAAAATTTCGTGCTCGGGCTGACGGCGATCCCCTTCGGTCTCTACATGGCGGTATCGTTTGTGATCGTGAGTCTTTATTCGGCGACGTTCATTTTGTTTGGAGATGCGCTGGTGCATGGGCGCGGGAAAATGGCGTTTCTGGCGGTGAGCCTGTTTATCGCCTTTTCGGTGGGGGTTAAGTTTCTGCGGAGGCATTATCAGCGGCGTCAGGCGAAAGTGTCATGAGCTCGGAGCGAGAAATCGAACTCGACGGCGGGCCGCGGCCGGAAAGCGTGACGGAGTTTACGCGGCGGGTGAAGACGGTGCTGGAAAAGGAAATCCGGCCGGGCTGGGTGCGCGGCGAGGTGTCCAACCTGCGGGCGCAGGGGAGCGGGCATTTTTATTTTTCGCTGAAGGACGCGGGTGCGCAGGTGTCGGCGGTGATGTTTCGTGGCGATGCGGCCAAGCAGACGGTGAAGCTGCGCGACGGGATGCAGGTGATCGTTTACGGGGAGATTTCCGTCTATGAGGCGCGGGGAAATTATCAGCTGCTGGTGCGTGTAATCATCGAGGACGGCGTGGGACGGTTGCAGCGCGAGTTCGAGGCGCTCAAGCGCAAGCTGGCCGACGAGGGGCTGTTTGCGGCGGAGAACAAGGCGGCGATTCCCGAGATGCCGCGGACGGTGGGATTCATCACGTCGCCGACGGGCGCGGCGGTGCAGGATTTTCTGCGAATACTCATCCGTCGCGGCTGGCGCGGGCGCGTGGTGGTGTTGCCTGCGAAGGTGCAGGGCGACGGTGCGGCGGCCGAGATGGTGGAGATGTTGCGGCTCGCGCAGGATGAGGCGGCGTGTGGAGTGTTTTTTGATTTATTGGTGATCGGGCGGGGGGGCGGGTCGCTGGAGGATTTGTGGGCGTTCAACGAGGAGCCTCTGGTGCGCGCGGTGGCCGCGTGTAAGGTGCCGATTATTTCGGCGGTGGGGCACGAGATCGATTTTACGTTGTGTGATTTCGCGGCGGACGTGCGGGCGGAGACGCCGAGCGCGGCGGCGGAATTGATTTCGAGCGGGTTCGTGGCGGTCTTTGAGGAGGCGGCGCGGCTGGCGGAGGATATGGAGCGGCGGATGGACGAGGCGTTGGAGACGGCGGGCGAGCGGCTGGATCATGCGCGGTCGCGGTTGCGGCTGCTGTCGCCGTCGGCGCAGATCGAGCGGGGATTTTTGAGGCTGGACGATTTGTCGAACCGGCTGGCGGCGGCGCTGGGCAAGACGGTGCAGGCGCGCCGCCAGCGGTTGAGCGAGGCTCGGTCGCTGTTGCGGGAGCGTTCGCCGCAGCGGCGGGTGGAGTCGGAGTCGCAGCGGTTGCTGGCGTTGTGGAAGCGATTGCAGGCGGCGAGTCCGGCGTCGGTCTTGAATCGCGGTTTTGTCATCATGCGCGACGAGGCGGGCAAGCCGGTGCAAAAAAAAGCCGCCGTCCGGAAGGGACAACGGCTGGGGGCGGAGTTCGCCGACGGAACGGTGCCGGTGACTGCCACTTAAAGTCGCGGAATGACTAACGGCCAATGACCTTTCGAGGGGGCGAGTTTGTCACTTATTAAGTGACAAACTTGCTGGTTCGATTGGTTGATAAAAGTTTTATATTTTAGGTAATTTGAGCCAGCGTGCGCCAGCTTGGGAGCTTTTGACGACGGTCTCGATGAAGGCCATGCCCTCGATCCCGTCGGCGATAGTGGGGAAATCGAGGTCCTTCGGCTGGGCTTTGCCCGCGACTTCGGCGCGGATGGCGCGGAAGGCTTCGCGGTAAATGTTGCCGAACGCTTCGAGATAACCTTCGGGGTGGCCGGCGGGAATGCGAGTGGCAGCTTTCGCGGCGGCAGAGGTCAGGTAGCTGTTGCCGCGGCCCCAGATCTCGGTGGGTTTGTCGGGGTATTTGACGACGAGCTGGTTGGGGTGCTCCTGTTTCCACTCGAGGCCGGCGAGGGTGCCGTAGACGCGGATGTTGAGTGCGTTTTCCTCGCCTACGCTGATCTGGGAGGCGTGGAGGATGCCTTTGGCGCCGCCTTTGAAGCGGACGAGGATGTTGCCGTCGTCGTCGAGCTGGCGGCCTTTCACGAAGGTGGTGAGGTCGGCGCAGAGACTGTCGATCTCGAGGCCGGTGATGTAGCGGGCGAGGTTTTCGGCGTGGGTGCCGATGTCGCCGATGCAACCGGCGGCGCCGCTGCGTTTGGGATCGGTGCGCCAAGCGGCCTGTTTCTGGTCGGTCTTTTCGAGAGCGGTGGATAGCCAGCCTTGCGGATACTCGACGACGACCTTGCGGATGGCGCCGAGCTTGCCCTCGCGCGCGAGGGCGCGGGCCTGTTTCACCATGACGTTGCCGGTGTAGTTGTGGGTGAGGGCGAAGACTTTCTTGGACTTGGTGACGATCTTGCGGAGGGCGATCGCTTCCTTGAGGTCGAAGGTGACGGGTTTGTCGCAGACCACGTTGAAGCCGGCTTCGAGAAAAAGTTTCGCGGGCGGAAAGTGCTGGTGGTTGGGCGTGACGATGACGACGAAGTCGAGTCGTTGGCCGCCGGGCTTTTTGGCCTCGGCGGCGGCCATCTCGACGTATGAGCCGTAAGCGCGGAAG
>JANXRL010000103.1 GCA_025352985.1 Verrucomicrobiota bacterium | reverse complement strand
GCCAACGGCCTCTACGCCATCATCAACGCCCACAACCGCGTCCCCGGCCCCGCTCCCAAATACGACGAACCGCTCAACACCGGCCTCTGGCGCGCCGTCGCCCCCGTTTTCGCGAACCGCACGCACGTCCTCTACGAACTTTCCAACGAGCCCATCACCGGCCCCGGACACGACGGCCAGCTCGACCCCGACGCCACCCGCACTCTCGAAGCCCTCGTCCGGGTCCATGCCGTCGCCCGAAAACTCGCACCCCAAACCCACCTCATGATTCTCACCCCCGCCGGCATCTCCGGCTGGGGCACGCTCACCGCGATGGGCAACCTCACCCGCGCCTTCATCAAACTCTCCGGGCCCCTCGACTGGACCAAAACCTCCGTCGCCTACCGCCTCTATCACGCCGACGTGAATCTCTTCCCTCGCGCCGAAAACCTCCGCGCCTTCCACGCCCAGTTCCCCGGCTGGCCCTCAGAAAATAATTTCCCCTCCGGCTACACCGGCGGAAAACTCGGCCTCCAACCGGGCGACAACGAACGCTCCGTGAGCTACGGCACCGACGAATTCATCGTGCAAACCTGCGAACGCCTCGGCCTCGGCTGGAGCCAGTGGCAGATCAACGGCCCTGGCCAATTCCGTCGCAACTGGCCCCTCCTCTGGTCAGACGCCGTCGCCAAAGGCTACGCCTGGAAGCCCGACTCCCTCCGATAGAGCATATATCATCAAACCTTAGCCATGATGGAGCGGCTTAAGGGCGTGATGATGGGCTATATTTGATTAAGGGAGGGCCGACCTCCGCGTCGGCCGTTCTCGACGGACCAGACGGAGCCGCTCAACCCAATGATAAAATATAAGCAGCCTTGGCACAAAGTCCCCCGCACGCCGGCCAGCATCGCCTTCCCGGCCCCAATCCAGTTTGTCACTTAATAAGTGACAAACTTTTATAAACTTCTTTTTTATATTACCTTAAAAATGGGATTACGGCGGTTGCGGGAGGATGTTGATCGCCCTAGCTTCGCCTGACACATGACGTCCTTCTCAACGATTCTCACCCACCCCGGCGGCGCGCATAAGGACGAGTTTCTCGCCTGCTGCGTCATCCTCGCCGAACACCCCGCGCCCATCGTCCGCCGCGAACCCACGCCCGCCGATCTCGCGGATCCTTCCATCGCCGTCATCGACGTCGGCCACGTCCACGATCCCGCGCTCAACAATTTCGACCACCACCAGCTCCCGCGCGATCACGTCCCCACCTGCTCCCTCTCCCTCGTCCTCCAACACCTCGCTCTCTACGAGGACGCCCGCCAGTTCTGCGACTGGCTCGAGCCCGCCGAATGGTTCGACTGCCGCGGCCCCAACGACACCGCCCGCTGGCTCGGCGTGGAGCGTAACATCGTAAGCAAGCTCAACTCCCCAATCGACGGCACCCTCATCCGCCGCTTCGCGCTCGCCACCCAAATCTCTCCGGGCGATCCGCTCTGGGAGATTATGCGCCTTATCGGCGACGACCTGCTCACCCACATCCGCTCGCTGCGCGAACGCCTCGACTTCATCTCCCGCCACGCAGAACTATGGACGCTCGACGACGTGACCGGCTCTGCGAGCTTCCTGTTTCTCCCGCGCACCGATCCGTTGCCCGACGATCCCTCCGCCGCCATCGAGCGCTACGTTGAGAGCCGCGGCCTCGGCGAACGCATCATCGGCCTCATTTCTCCCGACCGCCGCAGCCCCGGCTACGGCCTCTCCCGCCACCGCGACAGCGCCCGCCTCGACTTCACGCGTATCCTCGGCGAGCCGGACGTCCACTTCGCCCACGCGCGCGGCTTCGTCGCCAAAACCTCCGCGACCGACCCGCTTCGCCTGCGCGCCCTGCTTCACCTCGCGCTCGCCGGAACCTGATCCCGTCAAAGGTCGCCGAGCTGCGGACGCAGCACGATCTCCTCGACCACCGTGCGGCGGCCCAGCCGGTAAACGTCAAAAAACGCCCGCGCCACATCCTCGGCCGGCATGATGCGTTCCTCGGCCACGCCGCTGGCAGACCACGAGGGCGACCACGTCGCGCCTGGATGCACACAGCACACGCGCACGCCGGCTATCTTGGTTTCCTCGCGCAAAACCTTGGCCAACCCGGTAACACCAAACTTCGCCGCGCAATAAGCCGCCGAGTTCGGATAGGCTTCCAGCCCCGCGATGGAACTCATGAAAAAAACATCGCCGTGTTTGCGGGCGACCATCGCCGGCACAAACGCCCGCGTCACCAAAAACGCGCTGCGCAAGTTGTCCGCGACGATGCGGTCAAAGTCGGCGACCTTGGTCTCGAGAAACGGCGCAGCGACAAACACGCCCGCGTTGTTGATGAGCACATCGACCGCCTTGAAGCGCTTGGTCACGTCCGCCGCCATCGCGGCGACCGCCGCCTCGTCCGCCACGTCGCAGGCAAACCCCTCGGCGACCGCGCCGAGTTTCGCGCAGGCGCGTTGGACGGCGGCGAGGTTCTTGACGTTGCGCGCGACCAGCGCGAGCCGCACGCCGGGTAGCTCGCGCGCAAACACCTTGGCGATGGCCGCACCGATCCCCTGCGATGCGCCGGTGATAAGGATGACGGGGGAATTTTTTCCCGCGGATGACGCAGATGAACGCGGATTAATCATAGAGTTTCACGCACCACCCGTTTCCATTCGAGTTTGGAGCGTTTGAAGTTGAGGAGAAGCGCCAGCTCGAGCCTCGTGATGGCCAGATAACCGATCATCTGGCGGACATGGGATTCGTTGAACGCCTCGACCACCTTGGGGTCGGCGATCACGAGTCCATCAACAATCGCGTCGGGCACGAGTGAGCCGATCAGCTCGCCGGCATAATGAACCGGAAAGGATTTTTGCTGATCCACGCCATGACCGCGCCGCCTCAATTCGATGACCAACGCACGCTCATACAACTTCTCGTCCAGACCCGGCCCAAGCTCATTGAGCACGGTCATCGCCGCCCCGATGATTTTGCCGCTGAGTTCCTCGTGTATCATTGCCTGTGCCCGCGTTTATCCGCGCCATCCGCGGAAAAAACAAGCCTGCCCATAAACGGATTTTTTCCCGCGGATGACGCGGATACTCGCGGATTCGGAATAAAATTATTAAAGCCCTTCCTCGTGGATTGTCGGTTCGTATCCGCGCCCATCCGTGTGATCCGCGGAAAAAATCCGTCCTCAGCACACCAAAGAACGGAAGTCCGAGAAATCCGCCGTGAAGCCGCCCTTCACGCCCTTACAGATCACGCTCACCGCGTCATGCGAGTGCAACGACTCTAGGTGCGAACACGCGACTTGGAAATCGGCAATACGTCTGTCCTTCGCCAGCTCCGCATAAACCAGGCGCGCGGCGTCCTCAACAAACTTGATGTGGGCTCCGTTGAGCTCGGCGAAGGCCTGCTCGTCCTCGCGCTTCACCATCACCTGCGTCTCGGTTTTGAGCGCGTTCAGGCAGTGCGCCTGCACGTCCTCGACCGTGAGCTTGGCGCCCGGAGCGACCTCGATCTTCACGCGGGCCTTCGACCGCTGGTTGTGCGCGATGGCATAGGCACCGCGCACATCCCGCGCGTGTTCGCTCAGCTCGGCGCTGCACGGGCAGGCGGAAGAGTAAACGAAGTCAAACTCGATGAACTTCCTAAAAACCCCCGCCGCGTCGATGATGCCCTCGAACGACACGTTGTAGAACTGGTGCCCTTCCAGCCCACTCCTCAGCGCCCGCTGGAGCATCGGATAGGAAAACGAGAGCTTCACGCGGGCATTCAGCGTCACGACCTTCTTCTGGTATTTCACGAGGATCTTTTTAAGCAGATCGAGGGTGAAGACGTCGCCCTGGTGCTCGTAAAAGGAGCGCACGATGCGGCTCATGTTGATGCCCTTGAGCGAGGCTTCGAGCGACACGCAACCGGTCACGCTCGTCTCCAAAGTCACCACCGGGCCGGCCTTGGTCTTGAACTTGAGCGGCAGGCGGAAGTTGGACACGCCGACCTGTTGAATGGGAACGGCGGCGCCGGCGATGGACCCCACGGCCTCCATCATGTCGGGCAGGGTCGCGTGATAGGCCGGCGTGACCTTAAATTTGGCGTCGTAGCGCCGCTTGATTTTGGGAATCTCACCGCCCGCCGTCGGGTGGAGATACATGGTTTTCTTGGCTTTCATTTTTCGTTTTTGGGTTGGAGCCAGACGGGGACCGATAACCGTTCCTGCAGATGCGGGATAAACTGGCGCAAGGTGGATTTAGAAGGCTTCGGGGCCGAAGTATTCGGCGAAATTGCGGGGCGTCTCGTAGAGTTTCACGCTGTGCAGTTTCCCGACCTTGATGTGTGGCGCGAGTTCGTTCCAGAAGGCGATCACGAGGTTTTCCGTGGACGGGATGACGCCGCGCAGGAAATCGACCTCATCGTTGAGGTTATGGTGGTCGCACTTGTCCACGATCGTGCGGTTCAAAAGCTCCTTCAAATCGCCGAGCTCCATCAGGTAGCCGGTTTCGGGGTCGGGCTCACCGCGCAGGGAAACTTCCAAAACGTAATTGTGCCCATGCCAGTGCGGGTTGGTGCAAAGGCCGTAGCGCTCCACGTTCCACGCCTGGCTTTTCGTCGGGTTAAACAACCGGTGCGCCGAATTGAAATGGACTTGGCGCGTGATGACAACCGTGCCCTTGAGCGGGCGCACGGCAGGCGCGGAGGCTTTCTTTTTGGCAGTCTTTATGGGCATGGGAGAAATATTAGGTAATAAAAACCGCGCGCGGTCAATGCAGGGGCGGAGTTTGCAGAATTGACGCGGCACGGCGCGCAAAAACCCCTTGCTCACCCCAGGACGCGGGCCTTCATCGATGCATTCATGGGCATGCGTTTTTCCATCCTAGGCAGCGGCAGTTCGGGCAACTGCGCCGTGCTGCGGACCAAGGGCGCCTGCGTGTTGATCGACGCCGGTTTTTCCCAACGCAAACTTCGCCAGCTCCTGCATGACGCGGGCGAGACGATGGAAAACGTCAACGCCGTCTTCCTCACCCACGAACACGGCGACCACGCCGCCGGTATCGAGGGGCTGAAGAAGTTTCCCCACGTGCGGGTTTTCGCCAACGCCGCCACCGCCCGCGCCGTGCAGTCGAAGCTCGACTTCAAGCCGTCCTGGCAGGTCTTCGAGACCGGCGCGCGGTTCCAGTTTCTCGACTTGGAAGTCGAAAGCTTTCACGTCCCCCACGACGCGCAGGAACCGGTGGGCTTTACATTTTCGAGCGGACCCGAGGCGCATCCGTCCGCGTCCCGCCAGCGCATCGCCTGGCTCACCGATCTCGGCCACGCCCCGCTGCATATCCACGAACGCATCCGCGACGTGGACATTGTCGTCGTCGAGTCCAACCACTGCCCCGTCCTCCTTCAGGCCGACGTCAAACGTCCCTGGCCCACCAAGCAGCGCATTTCCGGCCGCCACGGGCACCTCTCCAACGACGCGATGCGCGAACTGCTTGAGGCCGTCGCGAGCCCGCGCTGGCAACACGTGTTGCTCACTCACCTGAGCGGCGACTGCAACAGTCACGCCGCGGTCGAAGCCGCCCTCGCCGGTCTGCGCGCCCGCCTAAGCTGCCGGTTTTCGATCGTGGCAGCCGGAGGCGGCACTCCGCCCGTGGAGATCACCGACGTCACGGGCGCGTGAACACTTTACCTTAAACCAGGTTCATACTGGCCTTCGCCATGCTGATACGCAGCTTCATCCATTTTCCAACCCAATGAATCAGCTCACGAATTTTCGCCGCACCAAGATCATTTTTACGCTCGGGCCCGCCACCGAAAGTGAAGAAATGCTCGAGAAGCTGATCCTCGCCGGCGTCGATGTTGCTCGCCTCAACATGGCTCACGCCAAGCACGACTGGACCCGCGAAGTCATCCGCCGCATCCGCGCCGTTTCCAAGAAAGTCGGCCGCGAGATCGCCATCATGATGGACATCAAAGGACCGGAAATCCGCACCGGCGACGTGGACGCCCCCATCGAGCTCAAAGTCGGCGAGATCTTCGACTTCACCGTCAAACCCGGCGGCGACGCCTCCCGCGAAAACGGCGAGGAAATCCGCTCCGTAAACGTCAACTATAAGGACCTCGTCAACGATATCCATGTCGGCGACACCGTCCTCGTGGACAACGGCCTCATCCGCCTCGAAGTCCTAGAAAAGGACAACGCCCACATCCGCTGCCGCGTGCTCATCCCCGGCGAGCTCAAGTCCAAGCGCCACATCAACCTCCCCGGCGTTAAGGTCAACCTCCCCTCCTTCACCGAAAAAGACCGCGGCGACACCCAGGTGGGCATCGAAGAAGGCATAGACTTCGTCGCCCTCTCATTTGTGCGCGAGGCCAAGGACATCGAGATGCTCCGCGAATACCTCCGCGCCAACAATTCCAAGGCCAAGATCATCGCCAAAATAGAGGACCAAACCGCCATCTCCAATCTCGACGAAATTATCCGCGCCACCGATTCCCTCATGGTCGCCCGCGGCGACCTCGGCATCGAATGCCCTTATGAGGACCTCCCCGTCATCCAGCGCCGCGCCGTCAAATCCTGTTTCGACCACGGCAAGCCCGTCATCATCGCCACCCACATGCTGGAATCGATGATCAAGGAACCCATGCCCACCCGCGCCGAAATCACCGACGTCGCCAACGCCGTTTATGAAAAAGCCGACTGCGTCATGCTCTCCGGCGAAACCACCATTGGCAAATACCCCCTGGAATGCGTCGCCATCCTCGACAAGATCGCCCGCCGCATCGAGGAAGAGGGCCCGTTCGACTTCGCCGAACCCGAGCACGTCACCGGCGACAAACTCAAGCTCCTCCAGTCCGGCGTGCTCCTCGCGCACCAGATTTCCGACTCGGGCATCATCACCTTCACCCGCCAAGGCTACATGGCCGCCGGCCTCGCCGCGCTCCGCCCTGCCATCGCGCCCATCTTCGCGATGACCAACTCGGTCGCAACCCTCCGCCAACTTCGCATCCTCCGTGGTGTTGAGCCCTACATGCTCTCGCTAGACTCCGAACCCAACGACACCATCGAAAACGCCATCGCCCTTCTCGTTAAGGCGGGCCGCGTCCGGACCGGCGACAAACTCATCGTCGCCACCGACCTGCTCAGTCACGACCGCCTGGTGGACAGCGTCCAGCTCCGCACCGTGCGTTAAGCCGGTTCTGCTCTTCAACGGACTGCGGTCACCGTCCATAGATTCAGGCCGATGACCTACACCGATGAACCCGTCCTCGTGAAGCCGGCGCGGCGCTGGTCCGCCAAGGTCATTGGTGGCATCGCCCTAGTGCTTGTTACCGTTGGAGGTGTTCTCTCGGTTCCGCTCTACCAAAACCACGTCGAAGACGCCGCCCAACGCGCCCGCCGCGGCGACCACAAAGGCGCACTCTACAACATCACCATCAACGACGCACCGCACGCTCTGGAGCTCGGCTGGATAGCACCAGCCTTCTCGGCGGCCCTGTCGCCGGCTCCCGAGAACGGCACAACCCTTGATGTCTCCGGGGACTTCGGTCGCGAAACCCTGACCTGGAATGCCGACAAAAAATGTTTCGGCCCCGGCGCCGCGCGCCTCAATCCCTACGCCCACCAAAAGGTGAAGCTCACCCTCCGCAGAGGCGGTCGCGTGGTCTGGAGCGACACCCTCTGGCTCTACGGCGTCCCCGCCGGCCACGAGGATTAAGGCCGGCCATCCGCGAAAAACGGACCCAGTTTGCGCTTCAGTCGCCGTTCGCCATTCGTCATTGATCATTCTTCCCATGCCCACGCCCACGCCCACTTCCGACGCCACGCCCGCACCCATCCCCGTCACTGTCCTCACCGGCTTCCTCGGCTCCGGCAAGACCACGCTCCTCAACCGCATCCTCACCGAGCAGCACGGCAAAAAACTCGCCGTCATCGAAAACGAATTCGGCGAAGTCGGCGTGGACAACCAGCTCGTCATCTCCTCCGAAGAAGAACTCTTCGAGATGAACAACGGCTGTATCTGCTGCACCGTCCGCGGCGACCTCATCCGCATCCTCGGCCGCCTCATGAAGCGCAAGGACCGGCTAGACGGCATCCTCATCGAGACCACCGGCCTCGCCGACCCCGGCCCCGTCGCCCAGACCTTTTTCACCGACGACGAGATGCGCACCCGCTTCCGCCTCGACAGCATCGTCACTCTCGTGGACGCCAAGCACGTCCTCCTCCACATCGACACCTCCCCCGAGGTGAAAAAGCAGATCGGTTTCGCAGACGTCCTCATCCTCAACAAGACCGACCTCGTCACCCCCGCCGAACTCGACGCCCTCGAAGCCCGCATCCACAAGATAAACGGCGCCGCCAAGATCCACCGCACGCAAAACGCCGCCATCGACCTCAAGCACGTCCTCGACGTCGGCGGCTTCAACCTCTCCCGCGCCACCGACCTCGACCCCGATTTCCTCAAGCCCGACTACCCCTTCGAATGGGCCGGCGCCTACCAGCTCCCCGCCGGCACTCTCGACCTCGCCATCGGCCACTGCAATCACGACCACCACGAGCATTCCCACGAAGGCCACGACCACGCGCACTGCGAACACCACCATCACCACAACGGCAACGAAAACGAACTCGACGTCGTGATCATGCGCGTGAAATCCCTCGACGAAAAAGACCTCGCCGCCGCCCGCGAAGCGGCCGTTCACGTCTTCGCCGACTGGGAAACGCGCCTCAAGTCCGGCGACACCTTCATCCCCGGCGGCACGCTCCACCGCCTGCTCCTCGAAGACGGCCACGGCCACTACCCTCTCGAAATCAAAGAACCCGGCCTCTACCTCGTCTTTGAAGGCTGCGGTGAAGAACCCCTGCACATTTATCCCGCCGGCTCCGACGACAACTTCCGCCCCGTCTGGCAGGAAGACTACCACCACAGCCACTCGCACGACGACGATGTTTCCAGCGTCGGCATCAGCACCCCCGGCGACCTCGATGGCAAACGCCTTAACGACTGGATCGGCGAACTCCTCAAAACCAAGGGCAACGACATCTACCGCATGAAAGGCGTGCTCTCCGTCAAAGGCTCGCCCAACCGCCTCGTTTTCCAAGGCGTCCACATGCTCTTCGACGCCAAGTTCGACAAGCCCTGGGGTGCCGCCCCGCGCACCAACACCCTCGTCTTCATCGGCAAAAACCTCGACCGCGCCGCGCTGACCGAGGGCTTCAAAGCCTGCCTCGCCTGAGCCTATGAAATCGCCGCGACGCCTAGCCCTCGTTTTCGCCGTCGCGCTCGCAGCCGCCGTCTCCGTCGCAGCGCAGACACCCACCGTCACGCCGACCGCTGTTGACTCCGAGGCCATCGGCAAAATCACGGACGCCATCGCCACAGGCAATGCCGCCCAGCTGGCGGAATATTCCCGCCCTTACCGCGAACCGGTAGCCGACACGGCGCATGCCGCGCTCAACACCACCCTGGCCCGCGCCTGGTTGTTTCTGGGTGACACCGCTCGCGCGCTAAATTTCGCCAAAGCCGCCTACACTTATTCGCCAGACCCTGTTCCGCGTTGGCTGGCCGCCGAACTGCTCTACGCCCGTGGCAACTGGAACGCCGCCGACCTGCTCGCCGTCGCCCTCAAAAATCGCGATCCATCCAGTCCTATCGTTCCCTACCTCGAAGCCCGCTACATTCTCGCCCGTCTGGCGGACGCGGATGCGGGTTTCGAGCAACCTATGATGGTCGATGCCAAGCGCGACCTGCTCGCCGCCACCGCCGCCTGCACATCCACCCAATCCCGCGCCCATCCTGACTTCGACCCTCGTTTTCTGTCGCTGAGCATCGACGTCGGCCTCTTGGATCTCAACTACGCCGCCGCCGCCGGTTACGCCGCGGAACTCTCCGCCCTCCGCCCCCGCAACGCCCCGCTGGCGCGCCTGGCCCTCTCGCTCGCCCTCGGCTCCCCCGACTTCTATCCGCTGCTCGTCCTCGTCCGCATGGGTGATACCCTGCCCGCCGCCGAACTTACCCTCTGGAAACTGAACGCCACCCTCATCGATCAGGCCCCCGTTGACCAAAAAGGTTCCGCGTGGCTCTCCCTTGCCGACACCGCCAAAAAAAATCCGCCGTTCGCACCCGTTTACATCCACCTCATCGCGCGCGCCGCCGCCCTGCTCCCTGAAGACGACGCCCGCTGTTTCCCCACGCGCGACGCCTACATGGAAGCCGCCCTGCAAGCCCGCTCCGCCCCCCACGCGCGCGCCGCCCTCCGCCTCCGCCCGCCCGACGCGTCCGCCGCCGCCCGCGAACGCCGCATCGCCCTCGCCACACTTGCGAGCCGCCACGACCTCGCCGCCGCTCTCACGTTGAAGGAAGCCCCACTGCACGCCGACGATTTCGACTGGCTCATGCAACACCGCCCCTTCGCCGCGCGCGCCCAAGAGTTCGGCGTTTACATCCAATACCTTAAAATCATGGAGCGCCTCCGCCCCGACGCCCCGCTCGTGCTCCTCGAAATCGCCCGCGTTTACGACCAGCACACGCTGCCCGGCGCGTTAGACTACTATGCCCGCGCCTTCGCCGCCGTCCCGTCTCAAATACGCCCCACCCTCCAAGACTGGTTCGCCTATGAAACCCTCGCCCGCGAAGCCGACCGGGACCACGCAACCGCGCAACATCGCCCCGCCGACGCCGAGGCCCTGTTTGACGCGACCACCGAGCGTATCCACGCCGACGCCCCCGCCGACGTTCCCGCCGCCTGGTTTTACGCCAACCTGCTGGACCGCAGCGCCCAACTTTCCAAAAAATCCGCAGATCACGAAGCCGCAGAAGCAGCCGAACAGCGAGCACGTGAACTAGACCCGGAAGCCGGCAAGCTTCTGGAGCTCATGCGGGCAAAAGCTTAGGCTGAATTATTCTCCAAGATATTTGTGCATTAAACGCCCCCACTCGTTCCGGTCTGCACGATAGAGACCGACCCTCCTTCAGTCTTGCCCTATAGCCTTTCGCCCTTCGCCCTTGGTCCTTGATGAATCTCACCAAGCACTGGGCCGCGCAGCTCGACGACTACGTGATCGACCTAGGCTGGTCGCCTGTAGCCGGGGTCGGTTCCTACACCCTCGCCGCCGCCGCGTCCTCCGGCCCCGTCTCCCTTTTCGCCGCCACCGACGGCGCCCGCGTTGACCTCCCCGGCCACGACGACGGCGCCAACTGCCTCGCCTGGCATCCATCGCAACCCGTGCTCGCCACCGGCGGACAGGATTCGAAAGTGAAATTCTGGGACACCGCTACCGCCCAACACACCTCCTCCGCCGAAGTCGGCGGCGCTTGGATCGAACACCTCGCGTGGTCGCCCGACGGCGCCAAGCTTGCCGCCGCCGCCGGCCGCCAGCTCGCGTTCTTCCGCGCCGACGGCTCCGCACTGCACGCCTTTCCCCTCGCTCCCAAAACCATCAGCGCCATCGCCTGGCAACCCGCCGGCGGCTGCCTCGCCTCCGCCTACTTCGGCGGCGTGTGCCTCTGGGACGCCGACGACTTCATCGCACAAAAAGAGTTTGCTTACGCCAACGGCATCCACGCCCTCGTGTGGTCGCCCGACAATCGCTGGCTCGTCTCCGGCAACCAGGACCCGAGCGTCCACCTCTGGCTCCCCGACTCCACCGAAGAATTCCACATGAGCGGCTACGAGGGCAAAGTGAAGGAACTCTCCTTCGACCGCGATTCCCATTGGCTCGCCACCGGCGGCGGCAAGGACGCCTGCCTCTGGGACTGCACCGGCGGCGGCCCCGAAGGCCGCGAACCCACCATGCTCCCGCACGACGCCAAAGTCTGCGCCGTCGCCTTCCAAAACGCGCACGGCCTCCTCGCCACCGCCAGCGCCGACGGCGTCGTCCAAATCTGGAGCCCCGAACGCCCCAAGCCCCTCCGCGCCACCGTGAAGATGCCCGTCCCCGCGACCAAACTCGCCTGGTCCCCCGACGACCGCCTGCTCGCCGTCGGCAGCGAGAAGGGCGTCGTTTATGTCCTCAAGTGCGAAGGCTGATGCCTGATCAAATTCCAATAACGGTGCGCCACGACGCGGAGCAATCGCGCTTCTCAATCGAGATCGCCGGCCATCTCGCCCACGCCGACTACACGCTCGACGAAGGTCGCATCATCTTTGCCCACACCTTCGTCCCGCCTGAACTTCGCGGACGCGGTCTCGCCGAGCACCTTGTGCGCGCCGCCCTCGCCCACGCCCGCCTGCACAAACTCCGCGTCATTCCCGCCTGTTCCTACGTCACCGTCTTCATAGAACGGCACAACGAGTTCCGCGACCTTCTCGCCTGAGCCCGTCAGATCCCCTTTGAAATTTGACCCTTTGGCGTTTGGATTTTCTCCGACATGCACCGCTTCATCCCTGCCTCCGGCGAAGCGCCACCCGAACTCAACCCCGAGCACACCGCCGCGATCAAACGCTGGACGCGCGATATCCTCCGTCTCCCCGAAGACGCGGTCGTAACCGTCAACGAAATTCCCTGCGCCGACGCCGGCTGTCCCTTGGTCGAAACCGCCGTCGCCGTCTTCGACTCCACCGGCACACACCTCTGGAAATTTACCCGCCCCCGCGTCGCCGTGACCAAGCTCATGGTGCATCAAACCCTCGCCACCCCGCCCGCGACCCAACCCCGTTTGTCACCTATTAGGTGA
>JANXRL010000080.1 GCA_025352985.1 Verrucomicrobiota bacterium | reverse complement strand
CACCTGCAAGGGTGTCGAGCCGTCGAAGGCGGGATTGGGGTGCGTGAGCCAACGGCCGACTTGCGCCGGTTCGATCACGCGGGCGAGGCCGTCAAACAAACGATCCATCTCGACCAAGGCCTTTTCCTGTTTCGGCGAAGGCGTGTCACCCTGGCTCCACTTGGCGACCGAGCGGGGCGAGAAGCCGGTGAGGCGGACGAGCTGCGCTTGCGTGACGTGGAACTCGGCGCGGTAGGTTTTGAGCAAACCGGCGTAATCGGTCGCGCCACGGTGCTTGAAACGGAAGGCGACGAGGGCGACCTTGGGTGCTTTGGCGGTCTTGGGGCGTCGGGTAAGCGTGCTCATTATGCCTGCACTAAAACCTGCAATTTTGCAGATTTCAAGCTTTCACTGACTTTGTGAGGCGGGCGAGAGCATCACCCTCGATGATGGTCAGGCGGTCGGAACCGCCGAGGGGCGGAAAAAGGATGACGTTGCGGGCTTGGCGCACGGCGGCGGAGCGAACGAGCAGGCCGGAAGCGCCGGTGGACGCGGCGACGCGTCCGAGGGCCTGAGACAGGCTTTCCTGGCCGGACTGAAGGAGCTTGCGCCAGTCCTCTCCGGAGAGTTCGGCAAGGGTGATGCCGAGCTGGCGGCGGATGCCGGGGGAAGTGAGATCGAGTATTTGGCCGACCTTGGCCTGGATGGCGACAACGAGGCGTGGGGTCGTTGTTTCGATACCGTAATAACGGTCGTTAGACTTGGCCTCTTCCAATGCGGCGGTGTCGGTCGTGCTGCCGTAGAGTGCGGCGAGGCCGGGAGGATTCCAGCGCCCGCCACGCTGCTTGGCTCCGGTGCCGGAAAGAATGTCTTTGGCGGCGGGGAACTGGAGGGTTTGAAACCGGAAAAAATGCCCGCTCCACGGGGACAGCCACTCAGGGTGCGCCGCAAGGGTCGAGCGGAGGTCACCGTAGCGGGGATTGGGCGATGGGGCGGGGAGTTTCACGGAATACCGCAAAGCAGGCGAACGACAGTCGTTTGAGCGATGAAAAAATGGCGATTCGCATGGCTTTCCATTGCCCATAAATTCATCCGCCAAGCGCAAATACAGGCTTGTCATGCAAGCGCGCTTGCATAGCTTTTTGAAATGAAAACTGACACTGGCGCGGATGAAGTAAGGGAGCGGGTTTCGGATGTGGTAAGCGGCGATACAAAACCCGGATCACGGGCGCGCGCGAAGGCGCTGGCCGGGGTGCAGTGGTTCTTGGCAACTAACGACGCCCGCGCCGTGGGACTGCGAGGGTTGACCGCCGCCCTCGTTCCGCTTGAAGAGGCAGAAATCTACGATGGTCGTGATAATGAGGAGATGAAGCGCCGCTATTTTGAGGCGGTGCTAAAAGTGCCGCTGAAGGTCGTGCCAATCTCGGAGGATGTGCGTTGAAGCACACATGCCCGAAGTGTGGACATGAATGGGACGCGCCGGCGACTCAGCAGGCGAAGGCGGGGAAATCGCGATGGAAAGGCGTCAGCGCAAAGAAGCGAAGTGACGCGGCGAAAAAAGCGGCGGAAACGCGCTGGGCTGCGGCGAAGTCAGCCGGCAAGGGGCGGAAGTAAGCCGACGCGACGAAGGCGGCCGGTGAGACGGCCGGCATTCTTCCCGGCCAGTTCGTGTTCCCAAATGCGAAGCACCCGCCAGCCTTGGGCGCGAAGCGTGCGGGTGACGAGACGGTCGCGCGTTTGGTTGCGTCCAATTTTAGTGCGCCAGAATTCCGTGTTCGATTTTGGCTGCGTGGCGTGAAGCGGGCAGCCGTGCCAGAAGCAGCCGTCCACGAAAACGGCCTGTTTGAGCTTGGGGAAAACGAAGTCGGGTTTGCCGAAGACCGGAGCTTTCCGTCGCCAGCCGGTGATGCCGTGGGTTTTGAAGATGCCGATCAAGCGCAGCTCGGTGTCCTTGTTGCCCGTGCCCTTGATGCGCGACATCACATCGGAGCGTTTGGATTTAGACCAGATGTCGGCCATGGATGAATCGACCGGTGAGGCTTAGGATCGGCCCCTAGTCGGCGTTATATCATTCAAGAAAATTTCACTATATGTGGACTGGTGCCTAAACTCGTCATTTTCAGGAATGGAGCAGGTCGCGTCATTGCTGATGTATCCAAGAAAAGTTCCGAATGTCGGATCGCGCCCCAGGTCGCCGGGCGAGAAAGTGTCGGGCTGATAAACAACAGATGCACTTGGGCTTATGATTTCAGCGGCGATGAAGCACGCTACTACCAACTCGGAGCAAAAATAAGTATCCGTCAGGTGAGATTTCGGTTGATGGCGACCTTCGAAAAAGGCCGTCAATTTATCCCTCAAGTCAAATTCGTGGGCTTCCTTCCGCTTAACAAACGACCATACTCCCCTGAGATTATATTTCTTTTCGGAAGCGATCATCGTGTCGACGAAGCCGTTGATGATTTCGGCGCGACGACTGGACCATCCATCATGCAATCTGAATGCGGCGACGTGTGAGTATCTTGAGATTAAATCCGCAGCAGCGGTTTTATGTATTCCAGATGAAACTCCAGACTCCGCAACTTCACTCTTGCTGATGCAGATTGCGGCATGGGTGTATTGGCTATCGGTTCGAGAGGCGATCTTGTGTGCCAATTTATCTTCTCCATGGCACAAAATCACATCGCCGGCTTCCAGATCAGACACGTTTATGAATTTAGAGGATGGCATGAAGTTTATTTAGCATTTCGTGCACGCTACCAATTTTTGCAGAGTGACCTGCAGGGGCTTGTTGGGCCTTTTGGATACCAAGCCTGAAACATCGCGAATGGCCCCGCCGGTTATGTTTTTCAACTCGAAGCGGTAGTAGTATGCGGCCCGCATTGCCGTGAGCGGGCGCTTCACCTCTGCCGCACGTTCAGCGGCCGTGACCAGGCGGACCTCAACAATCTCAGCCATCCACGCGAATGTCCGGTTTGCCTGATAGGCGACGAATTGATCGGACTTGAATGGATCGAATCTAAGATCGGTCGGTTCGCCCGCTTCGCCGGAACCATCTCCCGCGCGAACGCCGCCCGCTTTCCACTCCACGGCGTGGCAGAAAAACGAGAGGGCTTTCCGGCAATCGTCGGCGGCTTGATC
>JANXRL010000052.1 GCA_025352985.1 Verrucomicrobiota bacterium | reverse complement strand
GGCGGACGAACCGGACGCCACGTTCACTGCCGGGTCCCGGCTGGACGGCCGGCGGGCGGGGTCGCGGCGCCGGCGGCGGCGCCTTGGCGCAGCGCCCGCCGGCGCCTCACTTCAGCCGAGATCGACTCAAGCCGCCGCTGGTCGTCTGCGCGCGCGACCGCCGGAGAACCCGCGCCTTGAGGCTGCACATCTGTCATTGCGGCGACCGGCACTGGCATCGACGCAGCGGCCTTGACTATTTTTGACGAAGAAAGCGCCAGGTTGAATTTCTGCCCGTGATAATCGACCACGACGACGTCATTGGCCGAATCGTAGGACTGCACCAGAAAATCTGCGGCTTTGTCCTGCTTGCGCACCCAAGCCCCCGTCTGGGTCGTGCGGTCATACAAGCCGAAAAGCGTGCCGTCCCTGGTCGTGATCATCCCGCGAAACTCCACCGCCGCGTTTTCTGAGGGAGCCGCTATGACATTTTCCTGGCCACCCGGTAAAAACGGCGAGCTCCTCACCAAATCATCCAGCGCCACGGCCCCGAACGACGGGACTCCAACAAGCACCGGGCAGGCCAAAAATAAAAAGCGAAAGGAAAGGGACATCCGGAAAAAAATATAAAAGGGGCGACGCTCTAGGTCAAGCGACGCCGGGCCGCAGAGCAAGTTACCCATTCATCGTTTTGAGTGCTCCGAGTATGGCCCCGCCGTGAACTAGAACCCACTCGCAAACGTTGCCGATGAAAATAGGGTAGCAGTCGTTTGTCCGTCCTGGTCACCCGCGCGATATCACCGCCAAGAACATGAAAATCTATCCCGCGCTAAGCCCCTCTTTTGGCCATTCTGACTTTGCTTTCTGGCTTCGCGCTTAATGGCTGCGGTCGTCACGGCCAGCCTTCTTATCAAGACTACCTCGAAGGCGACTTTATCTATGTGGCCGCTCCGCTCGCCGGCCAACTTGAGAACCTCTCGGTCGCCAAGGGCGCTGGCGTCCGCGCCGGTCACCCGCTTTTCACCCTCGAACACGCCGCCGAACTCGCCGCTTGGCGACAGACCTCCGAGCAACTCGCATCCACCGAGGCCCATCTCGACGATCTCAAGAAAGGGCTGCGACCGACCGAACTCGCCGCCATGGAAGCGCGCCTCAATCAAGCCCTTGCCACCCCGAACTCGCCCGCCTGAAATTCGCCCGCCAGGAAGCCCTTTTCAAACACGGCCCCATCGCGGCCAGCGATTGCGACCGCGCGCGCCTGTCCTCTGAACAAGCAGCCCGCGCGGCTGACGACCTCGCCGCCCAGCTCGCCACCGCCCGCCTCGGCGGCCGTCAGGGCGCCATGGCCGCCGCCGCCGAAGCCGAAGCCAAGGACAGGGCCGATTGGAGCGTCGCTCAAAAACCCCCGTGCGCGCCCGCCCCCGCGCTCGTTTACGACACCCTCTATCGCCAGGGCGAATTCGTGCCCGCAGGCAATCCCGTCG
Source organism: Verrucomicrobiota bacterium (assembly GCA_025352985.1). Classification (GTDB taxonomy): domain Bacteria; phylum Verrucomicrobiota; class Verrucomicrobiia; order Opitutales; family Opitutaceae; genus Rariglobus. Next base: position 42,457 of record JANXRL010000052.1, on the reverse strand, counting down.
TGAGCCTGCTGCCACCGGAAAACATCAAAGTGCGTTTCTTCGTGCCCGAGTCGGCCTTCGCCACGCTCAAAGCCGGAACTGCCTTACGCGTTGCCATCGACGGACGCTCCGCGCTCGACGCCCGCATCAGCTACCTTTCCCCCCAGCCGGAATACACCCCGCCCGTCCTCTACAATCGCGACAACCGCTCCAAACTCGTTTTCATGATCGAGGCCGTCTTCATGGACTCCTCCACCGCCGCCGACGGCCTCAACGTGCTCATCACCACGCACTACATGGACGAAGCCGAGCGCTGCCACTGCCTCGCCTACGGCCACCTCCTCGCCCGGGGCACGCTCGACGAGGTGCTCTCCGCCGCCAACCTCTCCACCTGGAGCATCACCGGCCCCGACCTCCGCGCCATCGCCGCCGCCGTGCGCGACCAGCGACACGACTTCAAGCGCATCCCCGCCAGCCTCGAGAATGTGTTCATCGGCCTCATGGACGGGGCCCACGACAACTTCAAATGAGCCGCTTCGCCCTCCATCGCCTCTGGGCCGTCGTGCTCAAGGAGTTTATCCAGATGAAGCGTGACCGCGCGACCTTCGGCATGATGGTCGGCGTCCCGCTCATGCAGCTATTGCTGTTCGGCTACGCCATCAACTCCGATCCGCGCCACCTGCCCACCGCCGTGCTTGCCGCCGACCAGGGTCCGTTCGCGCGCACCCTCGTGCAGGCGCTGCGCACCAGCACTACTTCCAGATCGTGCGAAAAGCCGGCACCAAGAACGAGGCGCGGAGGCTGCTCCAGCTCGGCGACGTGCAGTTCGTGGTGAACATCCCCGTTGATTTCACCCGCAAACTTTTGCGCGGCGAACGCCCGACCGTGCTCATCGAGGCCGACCCCGCCGACCCCGCCGCCACCGGCCCGGCGATTTCCACCGTGAGCAAGCTCGCGAACACCGTCTTCAACCGCGACCAGCCCGGCCCGCTCGCCCGCCTGCAAGCCCGGGACAGCCCCGTGGATTTCCGCATCCACGCGCACTACAACCCCGAGAATATTACCCCATACAACGTCGTGCCCGGCCTCATGGGCGTCGTCCTCACCATGACAATAGTCGTCATCACCGCGCTCGCCATCACCCGTGAACGCGAGCGCGGCACGATGGAAAACCTCCTCTCCACCCCTGTGCGCCCCATCGAGGTGATGGTCGGTAAAATCCTCCCCTACATCACCGTCGGCTACATCCAGGTCACGCTCATCCTGCTCGCCTCGCGGTTCATCTTCAACGTGCCGATGATCGGCAGCCTGCCCCTCCTCTACGCGGTGGCGCTGCTCTTCATCGCGGCCAACCTTGCGATGGGCATCACCTGCTCGACACTCGCGAAAAACCAGCTCCAAGCCGTGCAGATGGCGATGTTCTTCTTCCTGCCGTCGATCCTGCTCTCGGGCTTCATGTTTCCCTTCCGCGGAATGCCGGAGTGGGCGCAGGCGGTCGGCTCATGCCTGCCCAACACCCACTTCCTGCACATCGTCCGCGGAAATCATGCTCAAGGGCAACGGCCTCGCCGAGATCACGCCAGAACTCTGGCCGCTGCTGCTCTTTCTCGTCGTGGCGATGACCGTAGGCGTGAAACGCTACCGGCAGACCTTGGACTGAGCCGACTCAGCCCTTGCCGCCGCCGCCCGCCAGCTGCTTGGCGATGGGCCCGTCCAAGTGCATCACCGAAGTCGGGAAGGCAAACGCCAGTCCCCGCGCCTGCACCGCTCGCATGATCGCCAGATTGATCCGCTGACGCAGCCGCAGGTGTCTTTGAAAATCCGCATCGTTTGCGACGTAAACGACCCAGATGTCGAGCGACGACGCGCTATAATCGCGGAAAAACACCATCACCGAAGCCGGATCGACCTCGGCCTCGGCCAGAATGAGCTTCCGGAAATCCTCCACGATGGCGTCCATCTGCTCGGGGGGCGTGTCGTAAGTGAGGCCGATAACCTGCTCAACGCGGCGCTGGGTGAACCGCGCGAGATTGGTGATGGCCTCGGCGGCCACCGTCTTGTTGGGGATAACGATGAGCGATTTGTCCAACGCGCGCAGCTTGGTCGAGCGCAGACCGATGTCCTCGACCACGCCGGTAAACGCGCCGATTTTAACCGTCTCTCCCAGCTTGAACGGCTGGTCGATCGCGACCACCACGGAACCGAAGAGATTGGCGATCGTGTCCTGCGCCGCGAGGGCGAACGCCAGGCCGCCGATGCCCAGGCCCGCGAGGAACGCCTTCACATCGGCCCCGAGACTCTGCGCCGTCATCAGCGCGCCGATGACCACGAAGACCGTGACGAGCGCCTTCTTGATCCACGGCATGAAAGCGGCCACGCCGAGCTTCTTCTCCAGCGCAATCTCGTGCGCATGGTCGAGCACGGCGTTGAACGCCCGCAATAACAGCCAGAAAAACGCCAGCGAAAACGCCGTGGTGGAAGCATAGCCGATCACCCGGTCGGTGGACTCGGCGAGCTTGAGCACCTTGAGCGAAGCAAAGACGCCCAACAGCGCGATGAACGCGGCGACCGGGGTTTCCAACGCGGGAAACAGCTTGTCGTCGAGCGTCGTCTCCGTGCGCGCCGCCAGCTTCTTCAGAAACGAAAAACAGATCGTGGTGACGATCCGGCGTAAAAGATAGAAACTCACCAATAAGAACGCGGCGATACCATAACGCTGCCAAGTATTGCCGCTGCTGCTCACGTTGCAGATCTCCAGGATGCCGTCCACCAGCTGCTCGAGTATCTGGGGCTCGGGCACAAGAGCCTTGTCCTTATTTTTGTCCCTTGCCTGGTCGTTACGAACCTTCGCCAGAGAAGCTTCGTCGTTCAAACGCTTCTGGCCCGACTCCGGGGAGAATTGGGCTTCAGGCGGCGGAGTTTTATCGGCGGTCTGGGAAAAAACCGGCGCGAAGCCCAGCAAAACAACAAGGAGGAAGTAGCAGACGCGTTTCATAAAAGCGCGATGCTTTCCTCCGCGCCCGCTCTGTCAATCCCGCGGGCGCTGAAAAACCCGGCTTGCCCGCGACATCGGCCCATCCACACTCCGCGCACCAAACATGCAGACCGTGCCACTGTGGGCCTGGGGGGCCTTCCTCGTTTTCATCGCCGCGATGCTGGCGCTCGACCTCGGCGTCTTCCGCAAGAAATCCAGCGTCATCGGCATGAAGGAAGCCGTCTCGTGGTGCGGCGTATGGCTCGCGCTGGCGATGGTCTTCAACGCCGCGCTTTGGTTTTGGTGGAGCCACGGGCTGGGGACGGACAAAGGCGGCGAGCTGGCCCTGCAATGGTTCACCGGCTACCTTGTGGAAATCTGCCTGAGCGTGGACAACGTCTTCGTGTTCATCGTGATTTTCAGCTATTTCAAGGTGCCACCGCAGCACCAGCACCGCGTGCTTTTCTGGGGTATCCTCGGCGCGGCGATCATGCGCTTCGTTTTCATCATCGCCGGCGTGGGGCTGCTGGAACGCTTTCACTGGCTCATCTACGGCTTCGGCGTGTTTCTTGTCTTCACCGGCATCAAAATGGCCCTGCCCCACAAGGACGAGATCGACCCCGAGAAAAATATCGCGGTGCGTCTCTTTCGGAAGTTTTTCCCCGTCGCGTCGGCCTATGAAGGCGGCCAGTTCTTCGTGACTCGGGACGGTCGCCGGCTGGCGACGCCGCTTTTCATCGTGCTGCTGGTTATCGAAACGACCGACGTGGCCTTCGCGCTCGACTCGATCCCGGCCGTGCTGGCGATCAGCAGCAGCGCATTCATCGTTTTTACGTCCAACATTTTTGCGATTCTTGGCCTGCGTTCACTCTATTTCGCGCTTCACGGGGTGATGGGGCTCTTCCGTTACCTCGGGCTGGGACTGGCGGCCATCCTCGTCTTCATCGGCCTGAAAATGCTGCTCGATGAGGTTTTTCCCCTCTCGATCGGCGTATCGCTTGGTGTGATCGGCGGGGTGTTGGCGGTTTCCGTGGGAGCGTCGCTTATCCTAGCGGACAAAACCCCAAATAAAGCCTCTTGAGCGGTCGCAGTAGAAAATCCTTGCGCCACCCCCGGGGGCGGCTAAGTTCTCGCCCCTTCGTTCTTTGCGTCCCCATCGTCTAGCCCGGTTAGGACACCACCCTTTCACGGTGGGCACCGGGGTTCGAATCCCCGTGGGGACGCCACTTTGCAAAGCCCGTATCTTTAATTAGATACGGGCTTTTAGTTTTAACTTAAAGAATCATAACCTACCTAGGCAGTAAATTTATTTACGGCCAAATGGAAGAAGGCCGGTCCCAATGTCAGGACTGATTCCATTCCGCCACAAGCTCGATCAATTCCTCTATCATAAACGGCTTGTTGAGGAAGCGGGCACGGCCGGTTAGCAAGCCATCCGCAAGCTCATTCTCCTGTAAACGACCGCTCATTAAAATCACCGGCACATCCGCATCGCTGGCGCGCACTTGCCGGATAAGTTCGTCCCCCGCACCGTCGGCTAAGACCCAATCCGTAATCAATACGTCCGGGCCTTCCCCTCCATTCAACCAGCGAGAGAAATCAGTCGCAGAGTTGAAGGCGCAGACCCGGGCGCCCTCTTGAATGAGTGCGTTGCGCAGCAAATCCCCCTCCTTCACCTCGTCTTCCACCAAAGCCACTTTCAACCCGCTCAACCTCGGACCACAAACGGCCGGATTAAGTCTGCGTCTATTGTTTTCCTCCGCCACCGGATCGCCCACGGTCCAGTTACGCTCGTTGGTCAGGTTGTCCACATTGACCTGAAAGTCCCAAGCCTTGTTATAGGTGTAGGTTGCGACCAAATTAATCTTATACTGGAAGGGAATATTGAGTGTGCCTTCGGCATTGGCCAACTGCGATCCAGTAAACTGTCCACCGAGCGACATCGAGAAACTCTTGGTGAACTTATAGCTGGCGCGCAAGCCGCCCAGCCATTCGGGCGTGCCGGCGTATTGACGTTTATAGGGAACAGGGGTGTTGCCACCGCCGCCGGCAACATACGAACCGCCGGGCTGTAAGGTATAGGGAGTGGTATTTTGCTGAAACACTGACAAGCTAGGTTCCACACGGTCAACCTGCTGGTAGGTCAGATTGGCGATGAGGCTCAGGTCTTTGTTCACCTGATACACAGATTCAGCCTCGATACCTTTGGCCAAACGCTTACCAATAGCGCCCGTAAAGCCAACATCGACGCGATCCTGCTTATAAAGAGCGATAGCGGAGTAGAGCTTGTTGTCCAGAGCGACAAACTTGTAGCCGAGCTCGGTGAGGTGAGTGATACCCCGGAGTGACTTAAGAAGGCTAGCATCCGTTCCACCTGAATTAATACCTCCGAAGTTGGAGCTTCCCGTGGTCGCCTTGGCCACGTTGTAAGTGGCGTAAAACGAACTCGTGGGCGTTGGCTTGAAAGCGGAGCTTAGGAAGTAGGAGAAGTTATTGGAGCTCGCCGAATTATCATATCTAAAGCCTGCGGGATGATAAACGGTGCCTGGGCGCGATATAAATTCAGGGCTCTGGTCATCCGCTTTCAGGTGGTCGAGCCGAAGACCGGCCAACGAACTGAACTTGTTGGTCCACTTGATGTCGTGCTGGTGGAAAAGAGCGATGTCCACGATCTTGGAATCTTGATTGCCACCGTAGTTGCCGTTGTAGCCCAAGTCGGAACCGTATTGGAGATGGCCTGGCACTGCACCGTTGAAAGCACCATTGGTAATACCGCCTACGTTGGACCAAGTGCTTGAGGGCTTTGAAAGGTCTTGGGTGCTATATTGTTCGTCGAAAAAAGACTGGTAGCTGATCAGGCGTTCATACTTTAGATCAAGACCACTGATCGTGCTGTTAGCGAAGCTGCCGGTGTCAAACTTTGCCCCGTATTCGGTGCGATTCTGGATATTCCAATCCGTGGGAACGTATTCAGAGTAAAGAATGGCAGGCTCATACTTGTCCGATGTCCTATTTTCAAAGTAGGAAGAATTCTTAAGGTAGGTATCAGGAGTGATCTCGGTCTTAAAAATCGCCTGGGTCTGGAAACGCTCAGCGTGGGCGATGTCATCCGTGCCGACCACCGATTGGTAGGGCTTGATTTTGACGAGCGTGGGAGCCGCGATGGTAGATGGCACTCCAAAGCCGGAGGGAGTTGCAACACCCGCGATGTAGGTGCCGTGATCAATCAGGTCTTGGGTGACGCGATTGATACCGGAAACTTCACTATAGGTTTGTTTATAATACTGGACCCAAACATCCAACTTGGCAGTCGAACTGAAGCTGTGAGATAACGCCGCAAAGAAATCTTGGGTGTTGTCCTTGGTGTTTTGGTAGTAGGTCGAGCCTTCGCGGCCGAGATAGCTTACGCGGTAGGCGGTGTCCTTACTGATGGGACCACCATTATCAATCTGCCACTCGGTGTTGGAGTAGTTTTTATCAGGATTGAAGGCACCGTAGCTCAGCGAGACCTCAGTGTGCTGTTTGTCGAAGTAGGGCTGCTTGGTCACGAAATTGGTGTAACCGGCGGCACCGTTGCTCTGCGGGCCGTAGATGGCCGAACCGGGACCCTTGACGATGTCGATGGCCTCGACGCCGTTGAAGCTAGGTTGCACGCTGTCGCGACTATACTTGGCGCGCTGGCCGTTGAAGTAAAGTTCGGCCAAGTCGCCGCGCACCATCGGAGTGGTGGCGAGACCGTAGCGGGCGGCGGTATAAACGCCGGGCGCGAATTGGGAGAAGTCGGTGACGGATTTAATGCGGACTTGGCGCATCAGATCCTTGTTCACGGACGAGACAGAGCGCGGCGTGTCGATGATATTGCGATCATCGCCCAGCACGCTCGAAATAGGACGTGTCGTGGGCATGATTTGCTCGTCGTCCGGCACCTCTTTGACGGTGAATGTGTCCAAAACAACCGCGTCTTTGGTGGTTTTCGCAGCGGGAGTCGGTGTGACGGTAGCGTCCGGCTTGGTAGCAGTTTGGGAGAAGCCAGCGGACGCAAGCGCAACGAGGGCGATGCCCCCGACGCCGATCCGCGTTAGTGTGCTTATGGTTTTCATGTGGTGTGGTTCTGTTTGTAGGTTACAACCGAAGGTGTGTGAGCCTTGGCTTGCTCAATGATATAGCAGTTTCCCAACCCTACCGTGCCAGGGTTCCCGCGTGTTCATGGTATTTTTGGCGAAAGCGTAGGATTCGGATGATATTCACTCGCGGTGGGCGTGATTAGGCCGATTAAAAACAGGGGCTCGGCGACTATTCTCAATCGCGCTGACTGAATAGGACGTTATTTCAATTCTATGATTCGCAACGAAACCGATTCGTCTTGGATTTTAGTCACCCATCCTGATCACGCACGTCTTGCGGGAGAGTTTGCCGACGCTTGGGGCAACGAAAATTTTGAACGGCCCGAGCCATTCGCCTCGGTGCGCCATGCGGTTTATCACCACGACGATGGCTGGCTGGCACGCGATGCCTCCCCGTCGCTAACGAAACACGGAAAGCCGGAGGCTTTCACCCGCGCGCTGGTGGGTGCCTACAGTGCCTTCGAAGAGATCGACCTGCCCTCTTACCTGCGCGTGCGCAAGGATGCCACGGCCGCCGTCGCCGCGCAGGATGTTTACGCGGGCATACTCACATCCATGCACACCTACAACCTGCTCACCGAGCAGGCAGACGCATCCACCATCCGCCCCGAACATCGTCCGGCTTACGAGGCGTTCCTAGCTGAACAGCTGGCGTGGCAGCGGGAAACCGCCGCCAGTCTGGGCGCGTCGGCCGACGCCTTGCGGCGCGGTTTCGAGTTTCTCCAGTGCTGCGACAATCTCTCCCTGATCGCATGTTCCGGCTACGACCAGCCGAGAGACCTGCGGCACACCCATCCGGACAAACACGGGCGCCGCCATGCCATCAACTGCCGTCCGGCGGGACCAGGAGCCTATGCGCTTTCCCCGTGGCCGCTCGGCGTATCGGAAGTAAAGTTACATCTCAGTTATCGGGAAATCCCCAAGGCCGCCGCAGTTGATGCAGTCTCCTTTGCAAAGGCGTTTGCCGACGCGCCGGTGATCGTGTCCGCCATCGTCTTGACAGCCGTCGGTTGAGCCGGAGGGATCGTGACCCGGCGCGCGCTCACGACAAAAACCGAGGGTCACGCCACAAGGCGCGACCCTGACGATAGGTGGCGAGCACATCATCCGGGGTCACGCGGGTAAGCACGCTTGCGACGGCGTGGCGGCTCGCGCGCAGGTGCCGCCGGTTAAAATCGAGCACGACAAAATCGGCGGGCAGCCCGGTTTCCAGCCAGCCGTAAACATCGCCCCCCAAGACACCGCGCACGTTGCTGGTTGCCAGCTTGAGGATGGCGGCAGGATCAGGATCGAGCGCGTTGGCAAATTGCGACTTGGCGATTTTGTAGGTGAAATCGAGTTCGGCCAGCATCGAGGGAGAGTTGAGCAGGCCGTTGTCGGTGCCGAGCAGAAGCTTCGCGCCCGCGTGCAGGAGTGCGGCCACCGGGGGCAATGGCAGGCCGAGATTGGCGTTGGCGCGGGGATTTATCACGCCGGTCTTGCCGCTGCGCACGAGCAACGCGATCTCATCGGACGTGGCCACGGTCAGGTGAACGATGAGGTGCGCATCATAAACCTCGATGGCGCGCACGAGGTCGCCCCGTCCCGTGACGGCGAGCGAGGTGTCGCGATAGGCGGCGTTCTCCAGGCAGTGGATGGCGCGCAGTTTCCCGCACCGCTCTGTCACCTCGCGGATTTCGCGCCAGGCGCCGTCGGTGAGATCGTTCATCGTGCTTTCGGAAAATCCGTCGGCGATCGAGAGCATGGCGTCGAGTTCGGCGCGATTGGCTGCCGGCAGGTCCGCTTGGTTGGCGCGCAATTCTTCCGCAGTGAACGGCACGCCATCGAACTGTCCGAGGATGACAGATTGCACTCCCGTGAGTTCGGAAGCTTCGCGCAAAAGTGCCGCGCCGTAGGCGCCCTGCTCGCGAAAATCCAGATGCCTCACCGTGCCCGTGCGCGCCATGTAGGCAAGGTGGGCGGTGATGTGCGGCAGGTGCGCTTCTCTGGTGAGTTTGGCAAGTTCGCGGTATTTGTATCCGTGCGGACGGAAAAAACCCTCTTCGAGCGTGAGGCCGGTCGCTCCATCCGGCAAAAAACTGTCTCCCATGTGGGTGTGGCCGTTGGTGAGGCCGGGGATGACGACCAGCGCGCCGTTGTCGATTCGCAAGCAAGGGCCGGCCAAATCGATGGCGGTAATCGTGTCATGTTCCCACGCGAAGCGAGTGCAACGGTGCGGAGCTAGATCGGGGCCGTGCAGGACGATGCAGTCGCGGATTTCAGGCATGGCGGTATTTCAACAAAGAGCAGGTTGAACGCCAGCCGCAGCTGATTATTGGCGGCGCATGGCACTTGCGCTGCTAACCAGACGGGCATGTCGCTCACCCGTTTTTCCGTCGCTCCGTTGCACACCTTGACCCGCACGCTTGCCGCGGTGGCTATGGGCCGTGAAACGCCCGATCTGGTGATTACGGGGGCGCGCATCCTATCAACTTACACCGAACGCATTCACGACGCGCGCGAAGTCTGGATCACGAGAGGGCGCATCGCCGCCGTAAAACTGGCAGGCTCGGCCAAAAAAACTTTCGGCAGTGGACTGAAAATTCACGACGCCAAGGGTGCGATCGTCGCGCCGGGATTGGTGGACCCTCATGTGCACATCGAAAGCAGCATGATGACGGCGTGCGCCTATGCCGAAGGAGCGCTGTTGAACGGCACAACGACCATTTTTTGCGACAGCCATGAGATCGGCAACGTATGCGACGCGGACGGGATCGAATGGATGCTGGAGGACGCGCGCCGCGCGCCGCTTTCGATCTATCTGACCGTGCCGAGCACCGTGCCGGCGACCACGCCCGATTTCGAGACCGCCGGCGGGGACCTTACGCCGGCCAAGATCGGGCGCATCTTTGACCGCTAGCCGGAGGCGGTGGCGCTGGGGGAAAAGATGGATTTTGTGCAGGTGGCCGCAGGTGACCGCCGCAGCCACGCGATCATGGCGGAGGCGTTGAAACGCGGACGTCCCATCTGCGGGCACATCTACGGGCGCGAGTTTGTGGCCGCGGGCGCGGCCAGCGGCATCACCGACACGCATGAGGCGATCGACCGCGAGATCAGCGATGATTTTCTTGAAAACGGCGTCTGGGTGTTCCTGCGCGGCGGGCCGCCTACCACGCCGTGGCACTCGCTGCCGCAGGCGATCAAGGCGGTGACCGAGCTGGGCGCGAATCCGAAGCGGGTCTGCGTGTGCACGGATGATCGTGATGCGGACGACTTGTTTCTCTTCGGCATGGACTGGGTGACGCGGCAGGCGGTGGTGGCGGGATTGAAGCCCGTGACAGCGTGGAGCCTGGGCTCGCTGCATCCGGCCATTCGTTACGCGATGGACGGCGAGATCGGCGGCATCGCGCCCGCCCGGCGGGCCGACTTGGTGCTGCTCAACGACTCGCTGGAACCGCAATGCACGTGGTATGGCGGCGAGCTGGTCGTGAAAAACCGGCGTGTCACTCCGCTGCTGGACCAGGCACTCAGCAAGCGTTACCGCTATCCTCGCGCCGCTTATCAGACGGTGAAGCTGGGGAAAAAGAAACCGCTCGCGCCCGCGCTGCCGCAGGGACCGGTCACGGCGAACGTGATTAGCACCGCGCTGCCCGGTATCGTGCTTTTGCACGAGAAGGTGGCGCTCCAGCCCGCATCGGCGTGGAGCGAGCATTTTGAAAAGCACGCGCTGTGTTTTGTCACGGTCGTCGAGCGCCACGGGAAGTCGGGGAACGTCGCGCACGGGTTGTTGCAGGATTTCGGCCTGTGCGAAGGAGCGGTGGCGAGTTCGGTTGGGCACGACGCCCACAACATCATCATCGCCGGCACGAACGAGGCGGACATGGGGCTTGCACTGGCTACGATCAAGGCGATGCGGGGCGGGGTCTGCGTAGTGCGCCGGGGGCGCGTGATGGCCAAGGTTGCCCTGCCAGTGGCGGGACTGCTTTCAGATCTGAGAGCACCCGCCGTGGCAAAGGAAACCACCCGATTGAAGAAAGCCTGGACTGCCGCAGGGTGCGTCCTGCCTTACATGGGCTTCAACTTGATCCCGCTGGCGGTGATACCCTCGATACGGATCACGGACAAGGGATTGGTGACGGTGCCAGGCATGCAAAAGGTGCCGCTGTTCGAGCCCTTGCCACCGGTCGCGGCGACTGTCGCATGATGATTTTTCAAAATGAAAACAACCACTCTCTCTAAACGGAATTATTTCGGCTGCGGCGGTCTTCTGGCCGTTGTTTTATTGTCCGCCGCCCTCGCGGCCGAGCCGGAGACGCCGCGGCGCAAGGTCATCATCGACCAGGACGCGCTCGGGCCGGGCGGGAGCAACATGCAGGCGCTGGTCCTGGCGCTCCAGTCGCCCGACGTGGACGTGCTCGGCATCACTATCACCAGTGGCGACGGCTGGTGCGGGGAAAACGTGACGCATACGCTGCGCCTTCTGGAGCTGATCGGGCGCACCGACGTGCCCGTCGTGCCAGGGGCGATTTTCCCGCTGGTCAATTCGAAGGAGGAGACGCTTCGCTGGGAGAAAATCCATGGGAATCTCTTCTACAAAGGCGCATGGATGGAAGTTTACCACGAGACGCCCAACGTGAAGCGTGCGCCGGGACACGGACCCTACGAAATCCCGCCACTCGAAGAGGGCGAGCCGACGACCAAGCCACTCGCGGAGAGCGCCGCCGGTTTCATCGTTCGCAAAGTCCGCGAGTTTCCCGGCGAGGTCACGCTGCTGCAACTGGGGCCCGCCTCCAATCTTGCGCTGGCGGCGCGGCTTGATCCGCAGTTTGTCGCGCTGGTGAAGGAACTCGTTATCATGGGCGGCAGTTTCAGCCCCAAGCCGGCCGACAACTCCTTCGCGCTGGAATACCTCTACACACCGAGGTTGGAGTTTAATTTTCGATGGGATCCCGAGGCCGCGCACATCGTGCTCCGTTCCCCATGGCCGAAGCTAACGTTGGTGCCGATCGATCCCACGACCAAGACGCTGTTCACCGCCGAGCTGATCGCCCGTTGCACGCAGGCCGACACGCCAGTCACGCGCTACATCAAGCGCTACGCGCAAGGTTATCCTCTATGGGACGAGCTGGCGGTGGCGGTGTGACTTGAGCCGAAACTCGCGACGCGCGAGGAAATCATCGCGGTGGACGCCGACATCGACCACGGGGCGGGCTACGGCAACACGCTCAGTTGGCCGTCGGGTCACGGACCGGGGCTCGGGGAGCGCGATGCGAACGTGGTGTTCGACATCGATCTGCCGGCGTTCGAGTCGCTGTGCGCGCGGTTGTTCAACCGGGGGCCTTGAACCGGGATTTTTATTTGGTCGGAACGAGTATGTAGTCTTCAGGGGCGAAGGCGGGGGTGACAAATGCGTAGAACTCGAGGCGGGAATCGAAGGCGGCCTGGAGGCCGTGGGGCACGCCGGGTTTGCACACGAGGATGGAGCCGGCTTGCACGGGTTTAGTTTCCCCATCGACCAGGGCGGTGCCTTGGCCGGATAGAATCACGATGAGTTCTTCGCCGGTTTTGAGATAACCGGGTCCACTGCAGGTGCCCGGGGCGAGGACGAAGTAGGCCAGGCTGTGACTGGTTTTGCGCAGCGCACCGGTGCGTCCGACGAGGTCGTGCAGCTCGGTGCCGGGGGAGACCAGAATGGCGGGACCGTCGGTGTTATGGAGGAGCGTGGGTCGAAGTGTCGCCGGAGCGGGATTCACAGTCGGGACAGGAGCGGTTTCCGTGGGTTTGTGGAGAAACGCATCGCGGGTGAACGCGGCGATCAGTTCGGCGCAGGCAGGGTAACGTTTTTGGAGATCGTCGCGATAGCCCGGGGTGTAGTCGCCATAGTCGAAGCCGGGGGAGAGGGTGCAGCCGAAGAGAGAGTAGGCGGAGGGGTCGTCGCGCCGCGGGCGGGCGGCCATCCATGTGCCGGCGGGAACGGTGAATTGAGGTTGCTGGCCGTTCAAGAGGTCGGGACCGATGACGACGATCTCGTGGGTGCCGTCCGGTTTGAGCAGGAGCAGCTCGATGGGATCACCGGCATAGAAATGCCACGTCTCGTCAGTGGAGAGTTTATGAAGGGCCGAGAAATCCTCGCGGGTGACGAGGGCATAGATGGCGGTGCCGGCGGCACGGGCGGTTTTGAAACGCGGGGGCAGCCCGCCGACTTCGAGGCGGTCGGGGCTGACGTAGGTAACGGAGAACCAGCAGCCCTCGTCGGGGATTTTTTGCATCGCGAGCCGCTCGACGAAACGAGCGGCGGTGCCGACGGGGGCGGCAGGCAAGGCGGCCGGGCCAAAAAGCGAGAGCGAGAGGGCGGCAAGGAAAAGCGTCTTCACGGGCGGCGGATCACATCTCGCGAATGATCTCTCGGAGGACGCGGGCGGCGTTGGTGGAGGACGGGGTGTCGTTGGCTTCCTCGACGTTTTTGCCGACCTGGCCGCCGGCGAGGTCGCTGAGCGAGCGCACTGCGAGGAACGGCACGTGGTTGGTATAACACACATGGGCGTAGGCGGTTGTTTCCATGTCGAGGCAGCGGGCGTGCCAGACTTTGAAGACGAATTTGCGATACTCGGCGTTGTCCATGAAGACGGTGCCAGATACGCCGGTGCCGCCGACCTCGACCTTGAGCACGCGACCGGTGTGTTCGCTTTTGAACGGGCCTACTTTTTCGACGGCACGGCGGGCCACGGCGAGGAGCGCGGGGTCGGAGGGGAAAGTGGCGGTGTCTTGAAATTTACCGGTGGCGGCAGTGGTCGCCTGGACGTTTCCGGGGAAGATCATGCCGAAGTTGGAGTATTTGGGCGTGAAGTAATCGGAGATGATGTAGCCGCCTTTGCCGTCGGGGTTGAAGTAGGCGGCTTCACCGTGGTAGGCCCAGCGTTCAGGGATGACGACATCACCCACGGCCAGAGCCGGGTCAATCCCGCCAGCGACGCCCGCGAACAGCACCTGGGTGACGGGGAAGCGGTCCAGCGTGAGTTGGAGCGAGAGGGCGGCATTGACCATGCTCATGCCGGTTTCGACCACGAGCACGTCCTTGCCATCCACCTCGCCGCGATAGAAGGGCACGCCATGAATGCGAGGCAGGGCGGACTTGACGGGATCGAGTCCGAGGTTTTTCAGCGTGGCCTGAAGCTCGGGTTCAAACGCGTTGAGCACGACGATCAGCGGCTTGGCGGCGCCATCGCCGGCGTAGGCCAGCGGGCAAACGAAGAGGAGGACAAAGAGAACGCGCAGGTGTTTCATGGGACGGGATCAGTGATGGGTGCCGGGGATGAAGCCGATGATGCGGGTGTTCATAAGCTTGGAGTCGCTGTCGCGGAGGCCGTAGCCGACAAGCCATTCGGGGCCGGGATAAACAAAGCCGGCAAGGGTGGGCGTGTGGCGCGAATCCTCGCGGAGGCGATGCACGATGACGGCGGTGCGGACTTGTCGAGCACCCCAAACGCCGAGCCAGTCGGAGGCGACGGCGAGGGTGCGGCCGCTGTCGCAGATGTTATCCACCAAGACGACGTCGCGGTCCTTCACGATGAGGTCTTGCCAGTCCATGCGCACGGTGTCTTCGGGCTGGCCGTTCAGGCCTTTGGCGTAACTCCACGCGCGGCAGAAACCCGGCTCGACGGACTTTTTCATGTGCAGGAGGAGGTCCCCGAAAAAGAAAACTCCACCCCGCAACATGCACACGACCATTAGGAGTCGGCCGGTTTCGGCCTCGGCTTCCTCGGCCCAGGCATCAAGCCGGGGGGCGAGTTCGCCGAGCGATTTTTGGATGTCGGCCTCGGAGTAGAGGGAGGTGACGTGAGCAGGCAGGCTCATGGATGCGTGACGGGGGGATGGGCTTTCATGTCGGCGGCGGCCTGGCGCACGCGGGCGACACGGGTGGCGACATCGGCTTCGAGCGCGACGTCGTCCTCGACGAGTTGCCCGTCCTTCACGACCTTGCGGCCGCC
Organism: Verrucomicrobiota bacterium; assembly: GCA_025352985.1. Classification (GTDB taxonomy): domain Bacteria; phylum Verrucomicrobiota; class Verrucomicrobiia; order Opitutales; family Opitutaceae; genus Rariglobus. The sequence goes on along the minus strand of JANXRL010000052.1, from coordinate 27,413 downwards.
CACGTAAACGGCGGCCAGATTCTGGCTGCTGCAGGCGAAGACGAGCGTAGCGGCGGCGTCAAAGACCGGGCCGGTGGCGGGCGAGTCGGGATCGACCACGAGGAAATCGGCGAACTTGCCGGGCGCTAGGGTGCCGACGCAGGAGGAGACGCCGAGGATCTCGGCGGTGCGCACGGTGTGGAGGCGGAGGATGTCGATGGGCTGGAGGCCGCGGGCGTTGCGCTCTTTCATGCGGAGGGCGTAGAGGCCGAGGCGGACGTTTTCAAAGGGATCGGAAATGTCGCCGCTGGCCTGGCCGTCCTCGCCCATGCCGACCTTGAGGCCGACGGCAAGGTAGTGCGGGATGTCGGCCAGGCCGGAGGCAAGTCGGCCGTTGGAAAGCGGGTTCCAGATCATGGCGGCTCCGGCGGCGGCGGCTTCCTTGAGGATGGTTTCATCCACTTGGATGAAGTGGGCGTATGAAACGCCGGGGGCAGCCGCGCCGGCTTCTTTTATCTTGGGCCATTTGGCGCGGTCTTCCTCGGCTTGGGCGGCCGGTTCGAGGTAGTGGAGATGGACGGGCAGGTTGAATTCGCGGGCGAGCTTGATCTCGCGAGAGAGGAGGTCGGGGGCTTGGCCTTTGCGGCCGGGCATGCCGTTGGCGCTGACGGTGAAGCCGAGCAGAGGGGTGGCCGGGGCGGGCTTGAGCAAGGCGAGCATCGGTTTCAGGCGCGCGCGCCATTCCTCATCGGTGGCGGTCGATTGGCTGACCCAGGAAAATACGAAGTGCTGGGGGATCTTCGATTCAGCATCGAATTGTTCGTGGTAGAGGCCGTAGTCCTGACCGGGCAGCCACTGGCTGTGATTGTGGGTGGTGGTGATGCCGTGGCGCAGTTGGTCGAGCGCGCCGTGACGGGTGAAGGCGGCGAAATCTCCGGGCGCAAAAAACTTTCCGTAGGTCCAGTGGAGCGCCATGAGCCAGGGCCAGAGCTCGCCATCGGGAGCGATGCCGCGGAAGGCGCTTTGCCAGAGATGGCCGTGGCCGGAGACGAAGCCGGGCATCACGATTTTGCCGGTGAGATCAACCGTCTTCCAGTCGGCGGTGAAGTGGACGGCGCGCACGGCGGGATCCGAGAGCGGGTCGCCTTGACCGACGGCCTCGATGGTGCCGTCGTCGGAGACGAGCAGGTAGCCGTTGGCGTGACCGGCGTTGTCGCCATCTGCGAGCGTGAGGACGGTCGCGCCGCGATAGAGCGTCGAGGCAAAGCCAGATGCGGAAAATATGACGGCGGTTAAGGCGGATTTAAAAAACAGCGAGTTCATGGAATTTTAGAAAGAGGCTGGGTCGGGGCAAAAGCCGTAGAGAAGATCATCGCGGCCTTTGCCGGGCCAGTTGATCTGGTCGATTTGCTGGTGTCGCATCACGGCGAAGACGAGGGCGTTGAGCGCGGCTTCAAATCCGAAAATCGAATAGAGCGGCGGCGCCTCAACCCGCACGACGAAGGCGCTCAAACCTACTTCGCGGAGCATGCGCACGCTGCGGCCGACGAGCTCCGCTTCGGCCGACGAGTCGCCCTGAAGGATGATCACGGGCTTCGGGTGGGCGTTCATCTGTTGAAACGGACCGTGGGCGAACTGGAGAAAATCGGAGATGGGCGGACACGGCCAGAAGACGCCTTCCATGAACTTGCACGCGAGGTTTTGGGAGAAATCCGAGATGGGCGCGGCGGTCACGATGCTGAAGCCCTGAGAGAAGGCGCTGGGCAGGCGAATCATGGCGTCGAGCAGATCGACGGGGGCTGGTTGACGGAGCAGCGGGAGGATCAGTCCGGCGGATGGCACGGGGAAGCGGCAGCCGGCGAGCTGCGCGGTGAATTGCAGGGCTGCAAGGTAGCCGGCGAGCGGACCGACGAATCTGATGAGCGTGGTGTATTCCTCGGCGAGTGGAAATTCGACGAGTTCGCCGCCGGCCTCAAGGATAGCTTCCAGCAGGCGCGCGCGATCTGGTTTGCCGGAAGCCTGCGCGGCGGCCGGCGTCGTGGCGGTAAACACCACGCAATGGCTGAAATCGCTGCGGCGATTGAGCGCAATCTGCGCGTTGGGCGACACGCCCTGGCTGAAAACGACCAGCGTCTTGCCGGCAAAAGCCGCGGGATGCCGGTCAATAAAGCCGGAGAGCGGCAGGTAGGCGGCGGCGCGGTCCGAGTAGAGGTTCAGCAGCATCGTGAGGTAGCGCGCGTGCGCCTCGGAACTGCCGGTGCCGGTGATGATGAAGCGTTGCGCGGAGAGCGTGGCGGTCTTGAGCGGCGCGGGGCCGCGCGTGATCATGCCGGCCAGGACACCGGGGATGCTCGCGAGTCGATCTTCAAGAAGTTTATGGCCGAGAGGGTCCATGGGTTGACGGGGTCGTCGTCTGAGACCGCGCTCACTCGCGCGAGGATTCGTCTTCGAGGAAGATCCATTTTTCCACGTCGATCTTATGCCGGTTGAGGGCTTCGGCATATTCGGGCTTTTTGACGAGGCTGGCGGGCGAGTTCATCACCATCTGAATCTTTTCATTGGGGATGTGGTGGCGGAGCAGGACCATCGAGGCGTCGTAGTCGCGGCTGTCGTAGCCGACGCCGATCTTGCGGTAGGCTTCGTCGGAGGAGAGGGCTTGGCTGGAGTCGGTCATCATGCGATCGGTGGCGTGCGCGCCGAAGCCGGCGCCGCGACCATCGTTGTGCAGCAGAAGCATGGCGCCTACGCCGTAGGTGACGATGTGCTTGACCGAGAACTTCATCTTGTCGCGGTTTTCCACGGTGCGCAGCGGAAAGCGGTTGAAAAGCGATTCGCTGTGCAGCCGCACGACGGGGATATCGTAGATGTGCGGTTTGCCGTGGGTGAGGACGACAAAATCCTGGCTGGTGACGATGTCGTAGTAAACATGCACGCGGAACCAGTAGGGAGTGGTCAGCAGATCGACGATGGGATCACTGGGATTTTCGTTTTTAAAGAACGTCAGGTTGTCGGTGTCTATCTTGACGAAGAACCGGTTGGCGCGAATGGCCTGATAGCCGAGCACGAGGGGTTTGGGGCCGACCATGTAGTGCTCGATGGCGTCCCGCTGGAAGAGTTCCTTGAACTGGACATCCGTCAGCAGAATTTCGTTATCCACCGGTTTCATCGGGAGGAAGTAGCTGGCCGAGTAGATAAAGCGCTTGGCCTCGGGCAGGGCATGGGGTTTGAACGGCACGACCGGTTCGGGCGGGAGGGCGCGTTTCACCGAAGTCTCGGCGGGGCGGCGAAGGATGTGGCCGCCGGCCGCCTTCGAGGCGAGGTAGGCGAGGTTAAACGGCGAGGGCTCGAACTCCAACGCCTCGGTGCCCGCGACGACGAGCCCCTGCGACTTCATCGCATCGACTTTGTCAGGATTGTTGGTGAGGACGGTGAAGGAGGCCGTGATGCCGAGCAGATGGCAGATGTGGGAAATGTTTTCGTAGTTGCGATGGTCTTTTTTGAGGCCGATGGCGGCGTAAGCCTGGAAGGTGGACAACTGGTCGAGCGAGGCCTGGACCAGCATGCGATCGCGCGCCTTGCCGACGTAGCCGACGCCGCGGCCTTCCTGCAAAAGGTAGAAGAGGATGCCGTCGCCTTTTTCGGCGATAACCTTGAACGCGCCTTCAAGCTGTTGCACGCAGTCGCAGTCGCAGCCGCGTAACGTCTCACTGGTGATGCACGACGAGTGCAGGCGGGTATAAAGAGTCTTGGCCTTAGCCACGTCGCCATGCGCAAGGGCGATGATGTAGTGTTTGTCGATTAGGTCCTGAAAAATGTAGGCGCGAAACGGGCCGAAGCGCGTGTCCAGCGGGCAGGACGCGAGGTAAATGGTGGTGCCGTAGATCGGACGCTCATCCAGCGAACGAGGAGAAAGCACGCTGCCGGTCGCGTGCTGCAACTCGGCGATCAGATTGGTGAAATCCGGTTCAGGACCGGGGCTGGCGGAGGCGGGGGAAGGCGTTGACATGAAAAGACGGGCGCGGCTCAGCCGCTGAAGGGGAATATGCGGAAGAACTCCAAAAAGAAAACCGCGGCGATCACGTAGCCAGTGGGCGTGAACCCCTTGGGCTTGCCGGTGGCGAGCGCTAGCAGCGACGCAGAGATAAGCCCGAAACCGATGCCCTCGGCGATGCTGAAAGTCAGCGGGATGCCGATGATTGTGAGGGCGCAGGGGGCGGCGATTTTGAAGTCGCCCATGTCGATCTCCGTGACCGATTGCAGCATGAACACGCCCACCACCACGAGCGCGGGAGCCGTGGCGGCGGCGGGCACGATGAGGATGAGTGGAGTCAAAAACAGTGCCAGCACCATGAGCATCGCGGTGCTCACGGCGGTCAGTCCGGTGCGCCCGCCCGCCTCGACGCCGGAAGCACTCTCGATATAGCTCACGACGGTGGATGTGCCCATGAGCGAACTCAGGATGGCCGCGATCGAATCGGCGATGAGCGCCCGTCCCGCCCTCGGCAGGTGGCCGCTATTGTCGAGCAAACCGGCGCGTTTGGTCACGCCGATCAAGGTGCCGATATTGTCGAACATATCGACCAGCAGAAGCGTCAGGATGAGCGGAAGCACCTTCACGAAGGTGTCCGCACTGTGCATGAACCCGAACGTGAGTTTAAAGAAAACCGGGGATGGCGAGGAAGGTAACGAAAAAATACCCGAGGGAAGCGATGTGACCATAAGCGGCCGCCCGTCGGGTCCGACGAGCCCGCTGGGCACGAAAAACCCGGTTATCGTGATAACCGCGATACCGATGACGATCGCGGCGGGCACGCGACGGGCCGCCAGGACGAAGGTCAGGGCGATGCCGGCGAGTCCCAGCGCCACCGGGCCGCTCGTGAAATCACCGTGGCTCACAAACGTCGCGGGATTGGCCACGATGACTCCGCAGTTTTTCAAGCCGATGAACGCGATGAAAATACCGATGCCGCAGGTGATGGCGATCTTCAGCGGATAGGGGATGCACTTGACGATTTTTTCGCGGACGCCCGTCACCGACAGCAGCAAAAATATGCAGCCGTTGAAGAACACCATACCCAGAGCCTCATGCCAGGGGATGCCGGCCCCCAGACATATACTGAATGCGAAAAAAGCGTTGATGCCCATGCCCGGCGCGAGCGCGATGGGATAGTTGGCCAGAAACGCCATGAGGAGCGTGGCGATGGCGGCGGTAAGAGCGGTTACGGTGACAAGAGCACCTTTGGTGGCCAGAAATGACAGGGTTGTCGGATCATGCCCGATGGCGGGATCGGCGGCGAAACCGTTCATTAGAATACTGGGATTAACCACGAGGATATATGCCATGGCCGCAAACGTCGTCAGTCCGGCCTGAAGTTCCCGGCTCATCGTCGTGCGATGGTCGGTGAGTTTGAAAATGCGATTGAGCATGAACGGGAAAAGGCGTCGTGGTGGTTGGCTTGGAAGGGAGGTGGCTAATAGGCCGGTCAGGAGGTCTGCAAAGGAAACTTTATTCGCTCATAGCCCGCCTGTTTAACGGTCCTTGTAAGCTAGCAACTTAAAAGCCAAAGAACTCCTTTATCCTTGTTGTATCGACAAGTCGGATGGTTTGCTGGGAGGCCAGTCCTATAATCAACAAAGTTTGGCTGTAAACACCAGCGGGGTGAGGCGAGGCGTATGATGAGGTAAGGTGTTACTCACGCCCCCCTCGGAGTAGGCCACACTCATCACCAAGAATCGTCCCCGGGATTATTCACGGCATCCTTGAGGAATCGGCGGCGTAAAAAAATTTCGGAGTTCTCTCCAAAAACTATAGCTACTCTATCAATCAGGCGGGACGCGTCGATTTTCAGCGCGTTAAGCGAATCGCCCCATAAACCCCTTCGGCTATGGAGTTGCGTAGCCCTAGGCACGGCCTAGGCTTTTAATCCCATTCGTCATGTCCGTCCTGTCGTCCGAACTGATCATCATTTTCCTCCTTTTGCTCGGTAATGGCGTGCTCGCCATGGCCGAAATCGCGGTCATCTCCGCACGCAAGGCCCGCCTCAAACAATTGGCCGACAACGGTAATACCGCTGCCCGCCGCGCCTTGGATACGGCCAACGAACCCGCCCGCTTTCTTTCGACCGTGCAGGTGGGCATCACGTTGGTGGGCGTGCTTGCCGGCGCGTTTGGCGGGGCCAACATCGCCGGTTCGCTTGCCGACACGCTGGGTGGTTTTGAGATGGTCGCGGCCTACGCCCAACCACTTGCCTTTGGCGTCGTCGTGCTGGGCATCACGCTGGCCTCGGTCGTGATCGGCGAACTCGTGCCGAAACGCATCGGCCTTCACTGGCCCGAGCGGATTTCCATTCTGCTCACCGGCCCCATCCTCGGGCTCGCCCGCCTCGTCTCCCCGCTCGTCAACCTCCTCACCTGGCTCACCAACCTCTTGCTCAAGCCCTTCGGCCTCGCCGAGCGCGCCAAGGACGCCCCCGTCTCCGACGAGGAAGTCAACATCATGATCGCCGAAGGCCTCCACGCCGGCGTGTTTAACCAAGCCGAGACTGAGATGGTCGCCGGCGTGCTCGAGCTCGACAAGCTGGAGATCACCGCGCTCATGACGCCCCGCCCGAAGATCGTCTTCCTCAACATCGAAGACCCCGAGGAGACCAACTGGCGCAAGATCATCACCAGCGGCCACTCGCATTTCCCCGTCTACCAAGGCAACCGCGACCAAGTTGTCGGCATGGTTTCCGTAAAATCTATCTGGGCCAACTCCGCCTTCGGCCTCACCACCCACCTCAAGAACCTGCTCGTCCCCCCGGTCATCGTTCCCGAGGCGATGATGGCCATCGCCCTCCTCGAACAATTCAAGAAATCCGGCCAGCACATCGCGCTCGTGTCCGACGAGTTCGGGTCGATCCAGGGCCTCATCACGCTCATGGACGTCCTTGAGGCGATCGTAGGCGACATCCCGCAACGTGGCCAGCGCAGCGCCCCCGAGGCCCGCCAGCGCGAAGACGGCTCCTGGCTCATCGACGCCACGCTCTCCATCGCCGACCTCAAGCAGATGATAAAAGTCTCCGAGCTCCCGCACGAGGGGAAGGTCGATTTCCAAACCCTAGGCGGCTTCGTGATGACGCACTTCGGACGCATCCCCATGGCTGGTGATCACTTCGACATCGGCGGCTGGCGCTTCGAGGTGGTGGACATGGACCGCCACCGCGTGGACAAAATTTTATTAGGCAAAACTCCCGCCACAACAGCACCGGCAAAGATATCCTAAAAATTAATATAACTCGCCCCGACCCCATTTTCCAATTCGCTGGGAGCGAGGGCAAGCTGGGCGGGAAGGATGCCGTAAGTAGAAGCGAAGGTCGCCTTGGTGGTATTGTCGGCGCCCCGTCAAAAGGGGTCGCCCCGTCAAAAGGGGTCAGGGCGAGTTTTGTCAATTTATCGTATTCTGATCATTTTCTGACCGCACAATTGTAAGTGCCAGCTTTAACCCTCATTTTGACTGCTGAGGGATAGGCTCCGTTCAGGCGGGTTGTTTTTAGGAACATCCAAAAAAATATCACCCATGTCTCCAGTCGGCTTGTCTCCCAACTCCCGGGCATCATACCCAATTCACATTAAGACTTACCATAATCTGAGGGTGCCTTGGCATACCCACCTTTACCGCGCCGGCCTCGGGATTTTTTGCCGCAGCGACCAGCCATGGCACACTTATGCCTATCGCGCTTGGCGTAGTTTTTGGGGCGACCCGCGCTACCTTTCCGGGCCCGCGATGCACGACCACGCCACCGCCGCACTTCCCGCCGCGACCCTAACGACGCAATTCGGCGAAGTGTTCCAAAACGCCCGGCGCGAAGCAGGCGTGTAACTCCCCTATGGCTTCCTCCCCCGCCCGCGTTTGCCTCGACATGCTGGGCTGCCAGACGGCCAACAGCCGTCATCGCGGCATAGGCAACTACTCCACCGGACTCGCGCTCGCCCTCGCGCGTCTCGGTGACGATGCCAAAACTTTTATCGTCGCCCAACGCGACCCCGCCTCCGTCGCCGAAATCGTCCAATCCTTCGCCGGCGTTGTCCCACCCCACCGGGTGAAGACGATCGACCTGCTATCCCCGGCTTCACGGCAGCCGGGCTGCGCGGCAATGCAGGCGGCCACGCTCGCCCGCGCCTACGCGCGGCTGAATCCCGATGTGCTGCACGTCTCCAGCCTATTTGAACCGGAGATCGCCTTCCCCCATCCCTCGCTTTGCGCAGGGAGGATCAAATCCGTCACGGTCTTCGATCTAATCCCATATGTTTTCAGGGAGCGGTATCTTTCCGAACCGCTGGTGCTGCGCTGGTATCTCTCAAAGCTCGGCGAACTGAAAAACTACGACCTGCTCTTCGCCATCTCCGAATCTTCGCGCCGCGACACCCTCGCATTCACCGGGGTCGCCCCGGAGCGAGTCGTCACGATCATGGGGGCGTGCGGCCCGGCTTTTACGCCGCACCGGCATACGGATGACGAGGTCGCCACCCTGCATGCGCGCTTGGGATTGGCCCGGCCGTTCCTGCTGTTCACCGGCGGCATTGACTGGCGCAAGAACATCGAGGGCGCGATCCACGCCTATGCGCGGCTGCCGGCCGCCACGCGCGCGCGCCATTGTTTCGCCATCGTGTGCCGCATCATGCCGGAAGCCCGCCGGCATCTTGAGGCGGTGGTCGCCCAGAACGGCCTCCACCCCGGCGAAGTCGTCTTCACCGGCTTCGTTTCGGAGGCGGATCTGCTCAGACTCTATCGCACCTGCCGCGCGTTCGTTTTCCCATCCCTCTACGAGGGCTTCGGCCTGCCTCCCCTCGAAGCCATTTCCTGCGGTGCACCCACGATCGTGGCCGGCAATTCCAGTCTCACCGAGGTCGTCACGCGGCCGGACGCATGGTTCAACGCAGGCTCGGCGGACGAAATGGCCGCAAAAATAAACGCCGTCCTCACCGACGACGCTTTTCGCCGCTCGCTGATTGAAACCGGCCTGAAGAGGGCCGCCGACTTCACGTGGGAACGTTCGGCCCGGCTGGTCCGAAATGCCTGGAGAGAAGCCCTCGCTGCCCGCGCGGACGCGGCGAAAGCCAGGGTGTCGTTCCCGGTGCGTCAACGGCTTCCGCGCATGGCCTACGTGAGCCCATTGCCGCCCGAACGATCCGGCATCGCAGACTTCAGTCTGGAATTGCTGCGCGAACTCGCGCTGCACTACGAGATCGAGCTGTTTACCACGGCGGCAAGCGTGGACGAGCCGTGGCTCCTCGCCAACCACGCCGTCCATCCCGCCGCCAAACTGGATGAACGCGGTGATGAGTTTGACGTGATCCTCTACCAGGCGGGCAACAGCGAGTTTCACGCGCACATGATCGATTTGATGAGCCGCTGGCCGGGCGTGGTCGAACTCCACGACTTCTATCTCTCCGGCATGTTCGGCTGGATCGGGACGGAGACGCTGCAACACGCCCTCTTGTCCACCCACGGCCCGTCCGCACTCGCGGAGCCGCTGGATGGCTACGGGCGTTTCAACGCCATCATGCGCCATGCGGCCAACCGCCATGTCTTCGAACACGCGACGGGGATTATCGTGCACTCGCCGTTCGCCGCGCGGTTGATCGACCGGCAGTATCCCGAGGGCGTGCCCGCCCCGGTGGAGGTGATTCCACTCCTGCGCCACGCCGCAGAGCTCGACCGCCCGTCCTCATCGCGCGCCGAGGCGCGGGCCAGACTCGGCATCGCCGCCGACGAGTTCGTGATCTGCTCCTTCGGCCACATGGGACACACCAAACGCCCCGACATCCTCGCGTCCGCCTACGAAGCCTTCGCGAAACGTCGCGCGGACATCCCCAGCCGTCTCGCCTTTGTGGGCAATGGCGAGACCGACGCAGGCTTGGCCATGCGCGACCGCATCGCCGCCAGCCCGCAGCGGTCGGCTATCAGCATAACTGGATATGTTGACCGCGACGCCTATCGTGACTGGCTCGACGCCGGCGATGTCGCCGTGCAACTCCGCGCGGATTCACGCGGGGAAACGTCCGGTGCCGTGCTCGATTGCATGGCCCGCGGCCTGCCGCTGGTCTTGAACCACTATGCGGAGTTTCAGGACTACCCGCCGGAAATCGCGGCCTTCATCCCGGAAATCCCCGAGGCGGAACCGCTGGCCGCGGCCCTGGCGCGACTCGCCGACTCGCCGGACGAACGCAAACGCCTGCGACACGCGGCCCATGCCCACGTCTCCCGGCGCCATCAACCCCGCCTTCTCGCCCGACGTTATTTCGACACGATCCAGCGCTTCATGGCGGAAGACTGGGGCCGCAACCACCGGCGCTTCATCGGCACGGCCTTGAAAGCGGGAGCGACCGCGGAGGCGCTGACGCCCTGGCTAAAGTCCCTCGCCCGCTCCGAAGTGGTGCCGCGCCCGCCGCGCACTTACCTGGACCTCGGCGATCTCTCGCCCACCCGCTGCCAATGGGTTCAAACGATGCTCGCCCGCCTGCTCGCCGCTGGCACCGATGCCTGGCCTGTTTACCACAAGACGGACGGCACCACCCTCCACGCGTGCCACCGGTCGGCCGCGGAGCCCACCGGCTTCGTCCGCATGGCGACCGCCATCCACCTCCAACACGGCGATGTCGCCTGGCTGCAGGCCCACGCCCGCGAACCGGCGCTGCTCACCAGCCTGCAGGAGGCCGGCGTCACGGTTGAATGGCAACACGGTTGACGACCGACGGCGCGCCCGGCGTCACGTTGAGCTTGCAGCTCCTCGCGCCGATGACGAAGGTAACCGCGTTCTTTGTTGTGTCGGGCCTTTAGCTCAATGGTCAGAGCAGGGGACTTGAGAAATCGGGTCGCCGGCGCGGAAACGCGACGGTAGTCAGGTGTAACTTCGGTGAACGGTTTAAACTCCCAACGCCGAGCCAAGCGAGCGGTGTCCGCAACCGCTCGAAGGTGTAGAGGCCATAATCACCCACCTAAATCGCACGGGCGACATGGTGAAGGCATGGTCCAGACCACGAACGATCCGGCGGCGGATCGGCGGCGAAAGCCGAAGCGGTAAGCATAATCCCTTGGTTGCGGGTTCGAATCCCGCAGGGCCCACCAACAAAGACCCGTCCACCGAAGAGCAGAGTTATCAATCGGCTGCTGTCCCCGGCGGAGTCCAAGCTCGCGCTCCATGTTGGATTGGCCGCCGCAGAGCCGGACTTCACCCACCCACACGTCGCCCAGCTCGATGCGGTTTCAGCCCTCGATGACCAGTTTGAACGGACCGCCGGCCGGCTGCCCGGGAAGGCGCACCCGCCAGCGGCCATCCGGCCCGGCGGTGGTGGTCGCCTCGATCTTCCCGCCGAGGCGCACGGCGATCTTTTCACCGGGACCGGCCTTGCCCCAGACGGGAATCGCCCTGTCGCGCTGGAGCACGGCATGGTCGCAGAACAAGGCGTTCGGCGTGACGTCGGCCCGCACGAACGCCGCGAGCGCCAGCAGCAGGCCGACCGACAGAAAGCGGAAACTAGAGGACCTTATAATCAAGGAAGCCAAACTCCGCCCAGGCGTCGCGCGTGGCCATATCCTGGCAGCACACGCCCCAGAACGTGCCCGTGAAACTGCTGTGCGGCGAAACCCAGTCACCACACACGGTGGACTCAAACACGCGGTCAACTAACTGCCACGCGCCGGCCGCACCGAGGGCGTAGGCGAAGCGAAGCTCGACGCCGAGCATTTCCATGCGCAGGCGCACGCCGGCGGCGGCAGCCTCGACGGGGAACTCGGCGACTTCGTGACGGGAGACCTTGGTGTTCTCCGAGGAATACACGCCGAGCTTGGCGCGCCCGGGTCCCGCGCCGGTGACGCGTAAATAGTGGTAGTGGAACCGGTCGTAGTAGGCGATGAGGCCGGCGGCCTGCTTGAAGTTACGCGGCGAGAAACTAAGCAGTGTCTCGGCGGAGGCGTTGTGGTGCTGGAGGCGGCGCGCGACAAGGCTTTGGTCGAACGTCGAGGCAAGAGAGTCGCGGCCGCGCAGGCTGAGCCAGCCCGGGCGGCGCGTGAAACTCAGCCACGACGCATCCGGCGGCTCGCGGAGAGTTTGAAAAACCGGCGGCAAGGCGGGGCCGACGAACTCGACGCGACCGGGTTCGGCGGGCCGGGGATGCGCAGGCAGATCCACTTCTACAGTGTCGCGCGGCGAGTTGTCGCCGTGAGCGAGGCGCGGCCAGCCGTCGGCGTCCCAGCGGAGTTTTTGGATGCATGTCTCGCGACCGAGCGGGACGGATTTGTTTTCCTCGCGGTCGAGGACCATACGGCCGGGACGTTGCAGTGGACGGTGGCAGAGATGCACGGTGAACCACTCGCCACGCGGAGTATCGACAAAGCAGCCGTGCCCGGTGGACCAGAGTTTCAGGTGTTCTTTTTGATAGGCGGTGAGGATTGGGTTTTGCGGATGCAGCTCGTATGGGCCGTAGAGACTACGGCTGCGACAAACGCTGATGGCATGACGCACGGACGTGCCGCCCTCGGCGGTGATGAGATAATACCAGCCGTCCTTCTTGAGGATGTGCGGACCCTCGGTGATGCCGATGGGACTGCCCTCCCAGATTTTCACCGGATCACCGAGCAAGCGGCCTGCGGCGGCGTCGTATTCTTGAATGAGGATACCATCGAAGCGCCGCGCCGTGGCGGCCTCGCCCATTTGCATTTCGACGACGTATTTCCGGCCGTCGTCGTCGTGAAAGAGGCTGGGATCAAAACCGTTTGAGTTGAGAAACACCGGCTCGCTCCACGGGCCCTCTATGCGCTCGGCGGTCACGAGGTAGTTGGGCGTGTCGATCACGACGCCGGCGGCGTGGTGGCGGACGTTGGTGTAAAGCAACCAGAAGCGTCCGTCAGCATGGGTGAGGCACGGCGCCCAGACGCCGCCGGAGTTTTGGCAGCCGCGCATGTCGAGCTGGGAAACGCGATCCAGTGCGGAGCCGACCAGATGCCAGTTGGCGAGATCGCGCGAGTGATAGATGCGCACGCCTGGAAACCACTCGAAAGTGGACGTCGCGATGTAGAAATCGTCGCCGACCCGGCAGATGGAGGGATCGGGATGAAAACCGGTGAGGACAGGATTGTTGATCATAAGAGCGGGCGGCATGGCGGCGGGAGTTTACTTGGCCCAGTCGTCGGTGCGGAAGGGACCCACAGGCAGGCCCTCCTTGTTGTAGAGGTTTACGCCGGGCGAACTGGCCCAGCCGTAGCGCACGGCGACGGGCTTGGCCACGGACGGGGCGGAAACGACGACGGAATCCTTCTCGATGCGGGCGGCGGCCTCGACCCATTGTTTGTCTTCGCCGGCGATGTAGAAGCCGACGAGGTGGTCGGTCGGCAAGGGTTCAACTCCGGCGGCGCGCCACGGCGCCGTGCCGACGACGAGGCCGCCGCCGGTGTTGGCGAAGCGCACGCGGACCGCGTTGCCTGCGACGGTGTGGTCGAGGTAGAGCGGGCTCGTGCCGGCGATTTTCTCGCCGTAGACTTTTTCGCGGGCAACGAGGGCGAGGCGGTGGCCGGCGTGAACCTTGTTGTCGGGATGGACGTTGACGGGATCGCCGATTTCCAGAGTCACCGCCATGCCGGTGGCAGGCAGTCGCAACGCCATCGCCTGCGCCTCGCGCAGCCAGGGGACGGTGTTGGCCGAGGTGGCGACAGGCACGGTGTCCTTGCCGTTGGCGGGTAGCTGCACGTAGAGAAACGGCAGATCACCCTGCTTCCAGGCGGCGCGCCAACCTTGGATGAGCGCGGGGAAGAGCGCGCGATAGTCTAGCCCGTGGCTGGCGTCGGCCTCGCCCTGATACCAGATAAAGCCGCGTAGCGCGTAGGGCACGAGGGGCGCGATCATGCCGTTGTAGGAAATCGTCGGCGTGGACGGACGCTTGGAAGAAGACGGCATCGCGATGGGATCGGGCACCTCGGGCTCGGGCCGGGCGTTGGCGGGCGCAGGCTGGCCGGCAAGTTTGGCGGCTTTCATGCCGGGCTGCACGTTGGTTTCCCAATCTTTCATTTCCTTGTAGTAGGCGACCATGAGCTCGGGCTTGTCCTTCACGGCGTCGTGTTTGGCGAGGGCGGACTCCCATTCGGCGAGCGTCTTGGCGACGGCGGGGTCGACGCTCAGGCTTTGGAGGCTCATCCACGTGCGGACGGGCGTGCCACCCCAGGGGCCGTTGAACACGCCGACGGGCACATTCTGCGTCTTGCGGATTTCCTTGGCGAAGAAGTAGGCGACGGCGGAAAAGTTTTTCGCAGCCTCGGGCGTGGACGGTTCCCACTTGCCCTTCACATCGGCCTGCGGTTCGGCGGCCACGGTCTTGGTGACGTTGAAGAAACGCAGCAGCGGGTCGCCGGCTTCGGGCAGGGCGTTGGCGGCGGAGCCGGAGTTCATGGACGAACCCATGTTGGACTGGCCGGAGGCGAGCCAGACATCGCCGACGACAACGTCGTTGATCGCAACGGTGTTGGTGCCGCGCACCGTAAGAACCTGAGGCGAGGCGGAGGCTTTGAGCGGGGTGAACTTGGCGAGCCAGCGGCCGTCGGCGCCGGCGGTGACGGAGACGGACTGGCCGGCGAATTGAACGGCGACCTTTTCGCCGGGGGCGGCGGTGCCCCACACGGGCGCGGGGATGTCGCGCTGGAGGACCATGTGGTCGGTGAAAAAGGCAGGGAGCTTGACCTCGGCGTGCAGGCACGAGCACGAGAGCAGGCCGATGAGAATAATTTTTGGAGAGTGCATGAGGTGGGTTTAAGGAAGATTAGGTGCCGAAGTTTTTGATCTGGTCGGGTTGAGGGGGCGCGGTCTCGCCGGGGGCCGTCGCGCTCGAAGCGTTCGCGGGCAAGGTGCGGCGGTAGGCGTCGAGCTGAAGGCCGATCTGGTCAAAGGGAATGGGTTTGAAGCCGGGGATTTTTTGAAAAACGGACGAACTCAGTTTGAGCGCGTAGTTGCCCTTGGCGGCGTTGACGAAGCCGGGGTCGTCAGCCGTCACGTAGTTGTCCGCCTGAAAGAAGAGCTTCGGGTTGGTCTGGTTGGCCTTGCTCATCTTGAGGACGACGGGTTCGCCCTTCGGAATCACGACGAGATTGCGGACGAAACGGTTGCGCAGTGGCAGCTCGGGATGGTCGGCGAGCAGCGTTACCATCTCGGGGAAGCGCTTCGCCCACGGAGCCTTGGTCGGCGCGATGGCCTCGACGCCCTTGATCAATTTCGGATTGGTCGCGTAGCCGCGACCGGCACCGCGGTCGTCGATGCCGAAGACCGGGCCTTCGTCCTTCACGAAGATGTTGTTGTCGATGATTTGGTCCGGACCGGAGGCGATCCACACGCCGGTGCGCGGGCCGACGAAGACGTTGCCAAAAACGGTCATGCCGGCGGCGCCGTCGTCGGGATTCACGCCGCCGACGGTGTCGTGAACGTAGTTGTAGCGGATGGTGGCGCGGATGGTCCAATCGAGCCAGGAGTAGAACGCGCCGACATCGGCGGAGGCGAAGCCGCAGTTGTAGATTTCGTTGAACTCAAAAACATTGTCCTGGCCGGAGACGAGGACGGCGTCGCGCGGTGCGTCGTGAATGAGGTTATGGGCGACGCGGATGCCGACGGCATCACGTTTGCCGCCGGCATTGATGCCGCCGAAGCCGGTGTTCACGGCGGCGGAATACATGGCCTTCAACACGCCGTAGTTGTGAATATGGTTGTTGAGGACGAAGTTTTCCGAAGGCGTGAGCGATTTTTTGTCGCCGCCGGAAACCATCACGCCGCCTTCGCCGAGCAGCGAGAGGTCGCAGCTCTGCACGCCGCTACGGCGGCCGTCGAGGATAACGGCATTCTTGGAAAGGTTGCGGATCGTGCAGCCGGCGACGAGGACCGAATCGACGTTTTGCAGCACGATGCCGTCGCCGAGCGAAGCCTCGAGCGTAAGGCCGACGAAGCGCACATGTGCTGCGCCGTTGGCGGAGATCATCGGCTGGTCGAGCTGCGAAACCATGAGGTCTCCCTTCGCGGCGGGCGGCCAGAAGAACAAGGTCTGGCTCGTGAAATCAATCGCCCACTCGCCGGGGATATCAATCTCCTCGGGCAGGTTGAGCACGCACCATGGCTCCTTGCCGTTGCCGGGGCCGACGCCGGTTTTTTTATCGCGGGTGTATTTGTTGCCGATACCGGCAGAGAGGCCGGTGGCAAAAGTGATCGTGCCGGCAGCCGGGTCGATCTTGGCGACGCGCATCGCGGGGTCTTCCCAGCCGACGCGCCATTGACCCTTCAGCCAGATGTTGGGGTTTTTCAACCAGCGGGAAGGGCGGTCGTCGCGGTATTCGAAGGCGCCGGGCGTGGTTTTGTCGCCGTTAACGACGACTCGTTTCATGGTCGTCCAGCCCTCGTTGGGCCAGCGGGAGAGGGGGAGGCGGCGGCCGTCCCAGAAGAGTTCAAAGATGCCGCCACTGTCGCTGAAGCTGGGAGGAAACGGGCCGGCGTGGGTGAGACCGAGCGCGGCAATGGAAGCGGCGACCACATGGCCGCGCGCGGCCGGGTCGAGACGCGCGAGCATGGCGTCGTCGGTCACGGGCTTGAAGGCGGAGAGCGGCAGGATGCGTCCTCCGAGCAACTGAACCTTTTCGCTATTGAAGGCACGATAAACGACCGGCGCGTCGGCTGTGCCTGAGTCGGCCTCGGTGAGCGCGAAGGATTCGGAGAGGGAATAGGTTCCGCCAGCGATCTCGACGGCCACGCCGCCGCGCGGGAGCGGACCGGAGGCTTTGAGGTGGCGAATTTCGTCACGCGCGCGGCCGAGAGTGGCGAAGGCGCCGGCGGGCGTCTTGCCGCTGGACTGGTCGTTGCCTGAGGGTGAAACGTAAAGGTGGGCGGCAAAAGTGTCGGTCGCGGCGGACGCGAACGGCATGACCGCGATGGCAAGAAGCGCCAAACTAAGGAAGCGTGAGGAGGACATAATGGGGATTAAGGGGAGAAAAATGCGCGTAGCGGCCGACAGGGGATCAGTTGGGCGGAAGGATGCGGAAGGTTTGCTGCACGACCTCGGCGATCTTTACGGCGGGGTCGGCGCGGCGGCCCCATTGCCAAGCGGCCACGGTGACGGCGACCGGAAATTTCGTGCGCGGCGGGACGGGAGTGAAAACCAGTTTTCCATCGCGAACGATGGCGGGACCTGCGACCACGAAGAACGAAACGGGCAGGCGGGAATCGGACGTGGCAGCGAGCGGAATCGAAGGGGTTCCGGCCCGCATATCGGGCATGGCAGGAAAAGTTATTTTCTGGGGGGCGCCGGGGGCGGCGCGCATGCCGCGAATATCGACGCCGGCGGGCTGAATGACTGCGCGAATGGTGGCGTTGCCGGGGTGACGAAGCGCGACGTAGGTCGCGCCGCCACCGAGCCAGACGCGGTCGAGCGCGATGCGGAAACGTCCGCCGCCGAGCGGCTCGATCGGGCCGCACAGCCACTCGAACGTCGGCAGCCCGGGAGCCTTGGCGAGTTTTTCACCGGCGCTGACGAAGCCGTCGGGAATGGTGTCGGCGAGCGCGCCGCGCACATTGAAAGTAACGCCATCGGCCTCGAACGGGAGCGTCTTCAGGCTCACGATGCCGTTGAAATCGTGGGGAAGAACCCGGCCCTGTTCGTCGAGGTAAACGGGAAGCTGCGTCTCGGCCTTCCAGTTGATGGAGGCGTAGGACTGGGCCTCGCTGGCGGCGGCCTGGTCGAAATACCACGGAAGCGGGGCGGGCGCGGTCGCGGGCGTGACAGGTTTGCCCTCGTGGCCGGGAACGGGAAGATCGGCGAAAAAGCCGGAGGCGAGCTTGATCGGCTTGAGGGCGGCGCTGCCGTCGTCGGAGATACGGGCTTTGGAAACGGAGTCGATGTAACGGGCGAGATAGGTCGTAAGGCGTTCGGAGCAGTCGAAGTGGCCGCTGTGTCCGTCGATGACATAGGTCAAGGGCCAGTCGGGTGCTTTGGCGCGCTGGGCGAGGACGCCGTCATAGGCTTTGCCGATGTCGTTCCATTTCGTGCGGATGTCGGACTTGTCTTGGGACCATTCCTGGGCGCTGCCGTAAACGACGAGGGCGGGGACGGTGCGGTTTTTGGGAGGAAGGTGGTTGTTTTTGAGCCAGATGCCGGCGATGCAGTGCTCGGGTTTGGTTTCAACCAGGGCGTCAACCATGAGGAGATGGCCTGATTCGCCGATGGGGAGCCAGGGCGCGGTGGCGATCTCGTCGTAGCCGGAGGTTTTTGCGAGGGCGTCGAGTTGCTGCTGGAGGAAGCCGACGGTGGTCTCCAGCTCATCTTGCATCTTTTTTTTGCCGGGCTCGGTGTGCTTGAAGTTCATGAAGCTGGGCGTGCTCCAGACGATGGCGAGATCGTTGGCGGCGCAGACGCGGCGGATGAGTTCATGCCCGACGAGGCGGTGCTCGGGGACGTTGGCGCAAAGGATGAGGAGGCCGCGCACTCGTTTGCAGTTTTCGGGAATCCAGAGGTAGGACGTCGCTTTCGAGGGCTGTCCGTCGCTCCAGGCGTTGCAGGTGCCGCTCTGCATGAACTGGAAAACTTGGTTGACGGGCGAGGGTTGCGCGGCGGAAGGCGGCGTCTGGGCGGATAGCGCAAGCGAGCCGAACAGGGCGAGGATGAGGTAGGCGGTGCGTTTCATGGGGAAAGAAAGATAGCGGAGGAGAAGATTAACGGGGCGGGCGATTATAAATCTGGAACGCGTCGAGGAGCATGAAAGTGCCGGATTTCTTTTCGATTTTGATAACGTGGGAGGCGGCCTCGGGCCAGATCTGGCGGTAGGCGACTTTTTGAGGGATCAGATCGGGGGTCTGGCAACTTATGGTTTTCACGAGCGTGCCGTCGATGGTGATCGCGACGTCGCCTTCGTTTTTATTGAACTCGGTGATGTATTCGATGCCGCAGCCACGGAAGGAAAAGGTGGCCGTGTCGCCATTGGTGCCGGTGTGGTGGACGTCGTTTTCGTAATCGCCCAACTTACGACCGCCGGCAGCCGTCCAAGTGCCATGGTAAACAATGGCGTTGTCGGAGTCGTTTACCACCTGGCGGGGCGGCAGGGGGATTTGTGCCGTGATAGCGGCATACTCGGGCTGGAGTCCGGCATTTTGGATGATCGCGCGGGCGGCTTCGGGGAGATTACCCAGTTTGAGGGTCATGTCGTTGTCGGTGACGACACAGCGGGTTCCCTTGTTGTTCACGTTGGTCTTGTCGGCGAAATTATCGCGGACGGAGATGTCGTGGATGGAGGGTGTCCACATGTTCATCCAGTTAACGCCCACGTTATGGATGACGTTGTTTTTGATCTCCATAAAGCCGCTGCCCTCGTCGGCGTAGAGGCCTTGGGCGTGGCCGGAATGGTGGATGTAGTTGCCGCTCCACTCGGTTTTTTCTTCGGCGGTGCCTTGGTTTCCGAGGGTATAGATGCCGCCGCCATCTTCCAGGATGCGCATGTATTTATGAACCTGGTTGTTGGTGATTTTGTTTTGGTGGCTGTAGCCAAGTTTGCTCCAGCCCCAGCCGACGGAGATGCCGGAGTAGGGCGTGTCGTAGATCTCGTTGTGATCGAGCAGGAGATGGCGGGTGTAACCGGTGCAGACGCCGACCTGATCCTCAAACTCGGCGCCGACGCGGGTGATGTAGTTGTTTTGAATCGTGTTGGCATCGCACCATTCCCGGGGGTCGGTGGCTTTGTAGTCATCGACCTCGCCGAGGAAGATGCCGTTGCCGGAGACATCGTAGATGCAGTTGCCGATGATCGCGTTTTTCTGCGGGCCGTGGCCAAAATCAATGGCGGCACCGCCCATGTGGCCGACGACGTTGCGCTCGAAGCGGATGTCACTGGCGTATTGGAAGGAAACGCTGCCGGGAGTTTTGCGGGAGACGGGCGGGAGTTCGGCCCAGACGACGCCGGCCTGGTTGTCAGCATAGGCCTCGTCACCGCTGGGTTGAAGCCACGTGGCGTATTTGAACGTCAGACCGCGAAACTGGATGTTGTGAATTCGCCGGTCGAAGCCGGAGCCTTGCACGGAGAGCAGCGTCTCGACCACGGGAAGGACGCCGACGAGTGGGATGTCGTCATCGGGCAGCGGCGAGTAGTAGATATAGCCGGCCTTGCGATCGAGATACCATTCGCCGGGTTGATCCAGGAGTTCGTAGGCGTTCTCGAGCCAGGTGACTTTGTTGATTTGCTGGGTGCCACCGCCATTCCACGGGTTGCCAGGTTTCGGGGTTTTTGAGGCGTTGGCCCAGCCGGGCATCTTCATGGTGACCTCGGTGCCCGTGATGGAGGCGATGCCGCAGCGGAGATGCTTCCATGAGCTGCGCGAAACCACTTCGATGTCGGCGGGGTTGCCCCAGCTTTGCATGGTGGTGTCGGTGATCGTAAAGCCCGTGGGAGTCTTGGTCCAACCTTCGGGGCTGATCGGGCTGCGGGCGCGAACGGCGCGGCGGTCGTTGACGTAAAACTGGCGCGACTGCACGCCGGCAGGGACCTTGGCGCGGTAGATGTTTTTCGCGGGGTCGTAAAGGGTCCAGCCGGTGATCGTGAGGCCGCCGCTGAGGACGGGAGTTTCCCCGGGATAGGCCTGATAAATGATGTTAAAACCGTTGGTGCCGGAATCGTGGTGGGTGGCGTTTTCTTCGAGTGTAAACGGAGCAGTGAGCGTGTAAGTGCCACCGCGCAGAATGACGACGATGTCGCCGGTCATGCGTTGGTTGACCTTGCGGACGAGGTCACGGGCACCGTCGAGGGAGCACGGCGCCGTGAGCGTGCCCCGCGAACCCGAGCCATCGGGGGAAGCGTAGTAGGTTGCTTGAACAGGAACGGCGGCGACGGAGAGCGTGAGAGCAAAAAACGCCGCGAGGACCCGCATGTGGAGTGATTTCATAATGGAAGGCGGGATGAACACAGGCTGGGTGGCGGGGCTGATCGTTTACTTTCGGTTGCTGCTGGAGACCGGCCAGTCGTCGGTGCGGAACGGGGCGGCGGGAAGCCCGGTGTCGTCGGTCAGATTGGCGTCGATGGGATCATTCATAAACGCATAGCGGGCGGCGACAGGAGCGGTCACATCCTTGCTGGTGAGCACGAGGGAATTCCCGTCGATCCGAGCCTCGGCGGGGTGAAACGTCTGATTTTCGCCGGCGAGCTGAAAGCCTCCGGGGGCGGCGCCATCGCGGGTGCGCAGCGCACCGGTGCTTTTAAACGTCACGCGATAAGAGCCCCCCGCAGGCTCGGATTTCGTGAGCACGGGGCCGTGCCAAGCGACGTCACGACCGTAGATGTTCGCGAGAGCGATGCGGGCGAGTCGCGCGCCGACGTCGCGCTTGTTTGCGGGATGCACGTTGCCGCTTTCGCCGAGATCGTAGGCGACCGAGAGATAAACGCCGGGAACCTGAGCGGCGGTGAGGGCCTGTGCTTCGCGGAGCTCAGCCCAACCGGTGGTCTGCGCGCCGCCGGCAGCCCAGTTGGGAAGTTGCTGGATGAGGAAGGGCAGATCCGGCCGACCCCAGCGGGCGCGCCAATCCTTGATGAGCGTGGGAAGCAGTGCGCGGTAGGCGATGCCGCGACTGCCGTCTGCCTCGCCCTGATACCAGAGCACGCCTTTCAAAGTGGCCGGCGTGAGCGGATGAATCATCGCGCCATACAAGCCGGAGGATGTTCCCGAAAGGCTGCCGCCCGGAGGAATTTTCGGCATGGTCCTGAGATCTTCCGCCGCAAGTGGGGGGAATTCCCGTTCGATGAAGACGCGCCACTCGTCGTTCAAGCCCGCAGGCTGAAACCGGGACAAACCCGAGTCGCGAACGCTTTTCCCGCAAGGCGAGTTGTCGCCGGTGCTCGTGCGATAGCGGAACGCGATGACGTTATGGCCGGCGGAGACCAGCTTGCCGGGGACGGTGAAGTTGATGTAGCCGGAGTAGAATCCGGGCGGCTTGCGCGTGTTGGCGAAAACCTGCGTGCCATTGAAATATACGCGCAGGTCCTGCTCCGTGATTGCACCCATGTCGAGGCGCACGGGCTTGCCAACAAGGTCTGCGGGAACGTCGAGGTCCTTCCGCAGCCAGGCAATGCCGCCATTCGGCAATCCCGACTGCCGCCACTTCGCGCCGGGCTCGACCACCGGTTTGGCAGAGGCGTCGGTGGCGGGCAGGGCGGGCGTCAGGTCGGCGGGTCCAGCGTCTTCGCGGCCGGTCTTTTTTTCCCAAGCGGCAAGGTCTGCGGGAAAGGCGTCCGCGCGCGGGCCGAAGGCCTTGAAATCGGCGATTTGCCGGTCGGCACTTTCCTTTAATGCCGGATCGGCGGCGAGAGCGTCATAGGAAATCCACGGATTGATCGAGGTTCCGCCCCACGCCGCCAGCACCAGACCTATCGGCACGCCGAGTTCCCGGTGCAGATCGCGGGCGAAGTAATAGCCGACCGCCGTAAACGACGCGATCTGCGCGGCCGTGGCGGGAGCCCAGCTCACCTGGGCGTCGTGAAGCGGCTCAAGACTGCCCTGCCGTTTGACGAGGCCCTGCCTGATGGCGGGAAAATTCGCGCTGGCAAGGTCCGCGCCGTAAACCGGATGGGTCTTCAACGATTCCATGGCGAACGCCATGTTCGACTGTCCGGAACAGAGCCAGAGATCGCCGACCACGACGTCATGTATCGCGACCGTGCCATCACCCTGCACAACGAGGTCCCGCGATTCTGCGGAGGCTTTCAGCGGCGCGAGCGCGGCCCGCCACCGGCCGTCCTCGCCTGTAGTTGTGACGATATTCTGGCCGGCAAATGCCACCGTGAGCTTCTCCCCGGGAGCGGCGGTGCCCCAGACGGAGACGGGTTGGTCGCGTTGGAGCAACATCCCATCCCCGAAGAATCCGTTAAGCTTGGGCGTGGCTAGCGCGGAGCCGGTTGCAGAAAGGAATGCGAAGGCGAGAAGGAGGCAGGATGTGAGTTTCATGGGGAAAAAAGGAAAGGGTCACCTTGCGTGCGCGCCCCAGGCGTTTGCGGCGGCGGGATCCACGGGTAACGGGGCGACTACCGGGTGGGCGTCGCCGAGCACGATCTCCTCGCCCTTGGCGAGGGTCAGCGCGCGGACTTTGCCGTCGATCTGGAGGCGGCATGGCTCGCCCGCGAGGCTTTTGATGCGCACCCAACGGGTTTTGCCGTCCTTGCGTTCGGCGCTGACCAGGAAGCCGCCCTCGGCGCGCAGGTTGTGGAAAACGGCGTCCTTCCAAGTCGAGGGACAGGCAGGGAAAATGCGGATCGTGCCGCCCCAGCTCTGGATGAGCATGTCGAGGACGGAACGTGAAGACGCAATGGGCGACTCGAAGGTGGGCCAGCCATTCTCACTGTAGAGCGTGTTGGGGCCGACGCTTGGAACCTTGCGCGGAAGTAACACCTCCAGCGACCGGTCGAGCCATTTCAGGGCTTCGTCACCGTTGCCCAACGACGCCCAGAGTGATGACGCGCCATTGAATTTGAACATGCAGTTGTCGCCATCAAGATCGGTGAAGTGACGGAGCGATTTCTCCATGAGCGGAAGCCGTTCGGGGTTCCGGTCGATGTTGAGACTGTAAAAGGGAAAGATGCCGAAGAGGTGGCTGTAGTGACGGTGCGGTTTGGCGAAGGACGTGTTTTTCCCGATCATGATGCCGGTGTCGTCGATGTTGTAATCGGCCATGTTGGCCAGGATGTCGCGCCACTGAGGGAGTTGCGGATCGTCGATTTTCAGGCGCGTGGCGGTGGCGAGAAGGGTTTCGAAGCCCCAGCGCGCCATGGCGATGTTCAGACTGGTTTCCTCGGCGTCGCCATATTCGTCGGAATAGGAATTGGGGACGCGGTATTTGCCGTCGGTGCCGCGCACGAGGGTGCGCACGTAAACCTGAAACGTGCGCTTCATCAGCGGGTAGATGCTTTCGCGCAGCCGGGTGTCGTCGATCGCCATCTGATTATGAATGTAGAAAAGCTGCACGAGCCACGGCAGCGCGATGAGCTTAAGCCGCGAAGTGGGCTTGGCGGGATCAACCTTTAGGCCGACGCCCGCGTTGAGGACGCCGAAGCCGACCGGATTGCCCAGAGCCGAGCAGTCGTTGCGGTATTCGACGGGAGAGACGTTGGCGGCGAGCTGATCCTTGGAGCGTTCGATGAGTTGATAAAGCGGCTCGGCCAGCTCGAGGTGATTGGTGATGCCTGTGGTGTAGTAGGCCAGCTGGATGTTGAGATTGGTCCAATAGGCGGCCCACACGCTCTTGCGGAACCACGGGCCCATGAGATCGACGGGGGGGCGATCCTCGCGGGTGGCGCTGGCGAGTTTATACAGCTGGATCCAATAAAAGCTCTCGGTGCGTGCGTCCGGGACGCTCACGAAACTGGCGGGATAAAACCGGTGCCACCAGTCACGATGCTTTTGTTGAAGGGCGGCGAGGTCGCAGGTCTGCGCGGCCTTGATGGTCGCCACCGCGTCGTCGGCGGAGCCGGTGGCGGACTGGAGATTTTTCGCCCAGCGGTTGGCAACGGTCACGAACACGGTGCGGGTGCCGTCGGCGTTTTTCCGGTCACCCCAGGCGGAGGCGTAATCGTCGCCGACCAACAAGGGCTGCGTCACCACTTCGATGTCCCCGCGATGCTCGACGACAAAAGGCGGGTTAGGTTCATAGACGACGCCCTTGTCGCGTCCGGGCTGCACGGTGGGGCGCGGGTGATTGCCCTGCTCGGGCCGGAAAGCGCATTTCGCGTTCTTCTCTTCACCGGTGCCGACGAGATCCAAGACGATCAATGTCTCTCCGGACGGCACGTAGCAACGCAGTTTGAGTGTGCCCGCGCTCGTGGTGATTTCGCCGCGAACTTCCGCATTCCAGAGATCGGTGCGAAGGTTTGTTTTTTGAATGGTGCCGACGGGCGTGAGCAACAACTGTCCGATGGGCAGGCGGCCAAAGGCATTCGCACCCTTGTTCCGGTGGTCATAGACATCTACGCGGCCGATCTCGAAACGCAGCGTGTTCGGCTGCTGGTCGTCCTTGAAGATGATCGTGCCGAGGAGCCCGTTGCCCACGAACGGCCCCTCGTAATAATCCGCCGGCATCCGGTCCCAGACCATGTCGTTTCTCGCCATGAATTCCGTCCAGCTGACGCGAACCTCCTGGGCATATGCTGCGGGGAGGCCGAGCTTGAGCATGAGGCAGACGACCAGTGCGCGCGGAATTGATTTCATGATCTTTTCCCCGACAGAGCCGGGGCGGGCGCAAGAAGGGCGGCGAGATTTTCTCCCATCAGGAGGTGACCTTCATCGGAGGGATGGACGAGATCACTGCAAAGGCCGGCGAGATCGGTGAGGATTACGCGCCCGTCGATGAAGCGGACGTTGGGCGAACCGAGTTCGGCGACGAGGCGGGGAACGATGGCGTTGAAAAGCGGCGTGTTCACCGCCGCCGAAGCGGCGCGATCAAGCAGGTGGTCGGCGCGGTTGGGGAAAATGTTGATTACAAAAATGGGCGCGTCGGGCCGGGCGCGGTGGATGGTGGCGAGCAGGTTGCGAGCGCGAGTCTCGAACTCGGCGGGCGTGGCGAGCTCGGTCAGATTTACGCCGAGCTCCAGCGTGGCGAAATCCCAGCCGGGCAGACGCGCAATGTGCCCGGCGATCTCCGGCTCGCAGAGGCAGGAACCGGGCAGGCCGAGATTGAGAACATCGACGCCGAGACGGCGCGCGGCGGTCTGCACGTAGGTGTTGGCGGCGTGAAGCGCGTTGCCGCCAAAAGTGATCGAAGAGCCGTAGGCGAGCCACGTGAGCGTCGGCGTCTCGCCGGTCGTAGGAGGCCGCACGGCGTGGCCGAAAGCATCAAGGTGGTGGTAGCACACGACGGCGTCCTGATCGAACAACAGCCGCCATACGCACGGTGCGAAGCGGCGTGGTCGCAGCATGGCGGCATCCACCTGGGGAAAAAACGCCGGCTCTTCGAGAAACAGGCTGGTGACAACGCCGGCCGGCAGGCGGAGGAGAGAGTGGGCGTGGTCGCCTTTGTAAACGATCACGGTTGCGTCGCTCTCCTGCGCCGACAGTGCGACGCGAACAAACGGTCCGGCGGTCACGAAGCGCAATTCGCACCCGGCAGCACGGTGGGAAAAGAAACGCCCGCGAGAATGGTGTTTAAACCCGAGCGAGTCGCGCACAGCGGAAGGGAAACGTTGCAGTCGCAAACCGCCGGAGCCGGGCAGAGGCTCGAGTTCGGCGACGTTGTGAAAAGCGATGTTGTCGTGGATCAGCGGCATGGAAGTCAGGTGATGCTATCGCCGGGCAGGCGGACGGTCTGGGTGCCCAGGGTGGGCGCGTGGGTTTCGACCCAGCCTTGGGCGTTGATCCAAACGGGGTCATAGGCGAGGCGCTCAGGGGAATCTTTTCCGTTAAACTGCATGATGTAGCTGATCCACCAGCGTCCGTCGGGGCCGGGGAAAACGCCGTTGTGGCCGACGTGGGTGAGCGGCGCACGCGGGCTGACGATCGGGTTGTTCGGCTGTGGTATCCACGGTCCGGTAATCTTCTCGGCACGTGCTACGCCAATGTCGTAGTCGCGGCCGAAGCCGGAGTAGAAAAGGTAAATCCATTTGCCCTCGCGAAAGAGGACGGGGCCCTCGACATGCTTGTCCCAGCCGTTCGTTCCGCAGGGGACGGACTTGGTGATCTCGCCGATCAGCCGGCAGGAAGGCAGCTCGATCTCGGCTTGAAGAATGCCGACCGTGTCGGCCCAGAAAATGAAGTGCCGGCCGTCGGTGTCGGTGAACAGCGAAGCGTCGTTCGAGATGTATTTCTGCGTGACCTGCGGATTCTCGGGATAAAACTGTTCCGCAGCCGGCGGGAAAGGCGCGTCAACGGTGAGTAGTTCGTAGGGGCCGGTGATGTCGCGTGCGCGCCAGATCGCGATGCCGTGCTTGTGGCGGGTGGTTTCGTTGCGACAGCCGACGGTCAGGTAAAACCATTCGCCAGCTTGGTGGATTTCCGGCGCCCACCAGCGGTCGCGATACCAGGCCGTGGCCGGCACGCTTTCACGTGAGAGGATCAAGCCGTGGTTTTTCCACGTGAGCAGATCCGGCGACGACCAGAGCGGCACGCCCGGATTGGGACCGGCCCAGATGGGCCGCAACGTGCCGGTGAGATAGTAAAGGTCACCGACCTTGATGATAAACGAATCGCGGACGAGACCGGGCTCAACGTCGAGATGGGGATTGGCGTAGATGAATGGCATGGGAAAAGGGCGAGGTTATTGCGCAGAGAGCATTTCGGGAAAGTCTTTCCAACGGGACAGCCGGTCCAGCGGATCGACACTGGAAACGACGGTGGGCGACAGCGTGAGAAGCAGCAAAGCGGCAGTGCGCAGCGGGAGGGGCATGGGATTAAAGGAGGAAGGTGACTCAGGGCTTG
>JANXRL010000019.1 GCA_025352985.1 Verrucomicrobiota bacterium | reverse complement strand
GGCTTGATCTATATTCTAATATAAGAATATAGCTTCGAGCTATGAAGTTGGTGCAAATCTACCAATGCCTGTGCGACGAGACACGGCTACGCCTGCTGAACTTGTTGCTGAAAGGGCCGCTGTGCGTGTGTCATTTGCACGGCGTGCTGGGCGAGTCGCAGGTGAAAATCTCCAAGCACCTCGGCTACCTGAAGGCGCGAGGCTTGGTTACGGCGAAGCGCGAGGGCAACTGGATGATCTATGCGTTGCCGCCTGAGCGCGAGCGTCCGCCGGAGCTGGTCGCCAATCTCGCCTGCCTGCAGGACTGCACAGCGGAGAACGCGGTCTTCAAGCGCGACCGGGCCAAACTGGCGAAGCAAGACCTCTCGTGCAGTCCGCTGGCTGCGGGCGCGGCTCGCGGGACTAAGGCCAAAACCTGCTTCTGAAATTTATTTTATGATGACCACGACCGAACAGACCACGTTGACGATTTCCGAAGTGTGCGCCGCGCTGGCGGCGGCGGACGAGCTGCCGATCACGGTGATCTGGCCGGACGGCGAGCCGATCGAAGCTCACTTCCATGTGACCGAGGTCGGTCGCGTGCAGAAAGACTTTGTCGATTGCGGCGGCACGGTGCGCCGCGTGGTGACGTGCCTGCTCCAGACGTGGGTGGGCGACGATGTCGATCACCGCATCACGGGCCAAAAGTTGCTGAAGGCGTTTGCTTTTGCCGCGCCCGTTTTGAACGGCGAGGACCTGCCGGTGGAGCTCGAATGCGAGGCGTGCAACGTCGTGCAGTTGCGTGTCGTCGCGGTCGAGCGCACCGCCGAGTCGCTCGGGATTCGGCTTGCGGGCAAGCACACCGATTGCCTCGCGAAGGAATTGTGCATCCCGACGACGAAGACCGCGAGTTGCCCGCCTGGCTCGGGCTGTTGTTAAACTTTCACCTCCACGCTTTTTTTATGAATACGGAAAAACCCACCATTCTGATTCTTTGCACAGGGAACTCGTGCCGCAGTCATCTTGGCGAGGGGCTGTTGCGCGCCGCAGCGGGCGATTTTTTCAAGGTTGTCAGCGCCGGTTCGAAGCCGGCCGGCTACGTGCATCCCATGGCCATCGCGGTGATGAAGGAGATCGGCATCGATATCTCCGCGCACACCTCGAAGCACATGAACGAGTTTCTAAACCAGAAGGTTGAGACCGTCATCACGGTGTGCGGCAACGCGGACCAGGCGTGTCCGATTTTTCCGGGACAGGTGAACCGCCACCACTGGCCGTTTGAAGATCCGGCGCACGCGACCGGCACGGACGATGAAAAGCTGGCGATATTCCGCCGTGTGCGAAACGAGATCCGCCGGGTTTTCACCGCGTATGTGGATGGCCGCCGCGATCAGATGAAGAGCGCGGTCAAGGTCGCCTCATGAGTGCAAACGTATCGCTGGTGGCGCGCCTGTCGTTTCTGGATCGCTGGCTTACGGCATGGATTTTTCTGGCGATGGCGGTAGGCGTCGCGCTCGGGCGGTTCGTGCCATCGTTTGCGGAAACGCTCACGTCGTGGAGCGTGGGGACGACCTCGATCCCCATCGCGGTTGGCCTGATTCTGATGATGTATCCGCCGCTCGCAAAGGTGCGCTACGAGGAGCTGCCTGACTTGTTTCGCGACAAGAAAGTGCTGACGCTTTCGCTCGTGCAGAACTGGTTGGTCGGGCCGGTGCTGATGTTTGCGCTGGCGGCGATTTTTTTGCGCGACCGACCGGAGTATTTCGCGGGACTGGTGCTGGTGGGCATCGCGCGGTGCATTGCGATGGTGATCGTGTGGAACGATCTGGCGGGCGGGAGTCGCGAGTATTGCGCGGGGCTGGTGGCGGCGAACGCGTTGTTCCAGGTGTTCGCGTTTGCACCGCTGGCTTGGCTGTTTTTGAAGGTGCTGCCGCCGCTGGTGGGCGTGGATCTCGGCGTGCTCGACCTGTCGGCGATCACCATCGGGAGCATCGCGTGGAGCGTGTTTGTTTACCTGGGGATTCCGTTCATCGCGGGCTGGCTAACGCGTTTAGTGTTCCGTCGCGGATCGCCAGAGCGTATAGTGTGGTTTGATGGAGAATTTCTGCCGGCGATCAGTCCGGTCACGCTGGGCGCGCTATTGTTCACCATTGTGGTGATGTTTAGTCTGCAGGGGAAACAAGTGTTGGCGCGTCCGCTGGACGTGTTGCACATCGCGGTGCCGCTGGTGGTGTATTTCGCGATCATGTTTACGGCGACGTTCTGGATGAGTGTAAAGGCCGGGGCGGACTACGCGAAGGCAGCGACGCTCGGGTTTACGGCGGCGGGCAACAACTTCGAGTTGGCTATCGCGGTGGGGGTGGGCGTGTTCGGGCTGACGTCGGGCGCGGCATTCGCGGCGGTGGTCGGACCGCTGGTGGAAGTGCCTGCGCTGATCGCGTTGGTTACGGTGGCGTTGCGGTGGAAGCGAAGTTTGGCGGGGTGAGGTTTCCCGTTGCGCACCGGGCGGAAGGCCGGTGGTCTGGCGGGTTTATGCAGCTTGATATTCCTAAGGGAAACTTTGCCGGATACATCTTCGATCTTGATGGCACGCTCATCGACACCATGCCGTTGCACTACAGGGCTTGGGACGCGGCGATGAATCGGCACGGGCTAACAGAGACGCTTGACGAGGATTTGTTTTATTCGCTCGGAGGAGTGCCGACGGTGCGCGTTGCGGAGGTTATCGGGGCTCATTACGGGCTGAAGATCGATCCTCTGGCGATAGAGCAGACCAAGGAGGCTTTGTTTTTAACGATGCTGGCCGCGGTTCAGCACATCGCGCCGGTGGTGGCGTTTGCGCGGCGGGTGGCGGCGACTCATCCTGTGGCTATCGCGACTGGCGGAATGCCTGAAATTGCGATTCCTGCGCTGAAGGCGACGGGACTCGACGATCTTTTCGAGATCGTGGTCACGCCTCGAGATGTGGCTCCGGGACGGGGCAAGCCCGCGCCAGACATGTTTCTACTCGCCGCCGAGAAGATGGGCGTGCCTGCAGTGAGGTGTCTCGTTTTTGAAGACGCGGAGCCGGGCATCCAGGCGGCTCTCGCGGCTGGGATGCAGGTTGTGCGGGTCCAGAGCAGGCGTTGATAAAAGGCTTTTGTGGTGAGCGGTGATCGTGTTGGTTAGTTTGTTATGAAGCTGGAAGCTCTTGTTAATCCCTCGGTCCTAACCCAGCCGGTCTATGAACCTGGCAAGCCCATCGAGGACGTGGCGCGCGAACTGGGTCTCGATCCGTCGACGATCATTAAACTCGCGTCCAACGAGAATCCGTTCGGGCCTTCGCCTTTGGCCAAGGAGGCGGCAGTGCGCGCGCTTGATCAAGGGGGGTTGTATCCGGACGGCGGGTGTGTGGCACTTCGTGCGCGGCTCGCGCAGGCGTGGGGGCTGGACGCGAGGCAGTTTGTAATCGGCAATGGCTCAAACGAGCTAATCGAGTTGCTAGGCCACGTTTTCCTGCGTCCCGGCGATGAGGTCGTGATGGGAAATCCTTCGTTCGCAGTCTATAAGTTAGTGACGCTACTTTTTGGTGCGAAGCCGGTCGAAGTTCCGCTGGTTAATCACGCGCATGATCTCGCCGCGCTGGCGGCGGCGGTGACTCCGAGGACGAAGTTGGTCTTTGTGCCAAGTCCAAACAATCCGATGGGCACGGCCAACACGGAGTCCGAGTTGCTTGCCTTTGCGCTCGGTTTGCCAGAGCACGTTGTCTTTGTTTTCGATGAAGCGTATGCGGAGTATCTGGAAACCCCGCCCGATCTACGTCAGCTCATGCGTGAAGGTCGCAAGGTAGTTTGCTTGCGCACGTTTTCCAAGATCTATGGCTTGGCCTCGTTACGCGTGGGCTATGGTTATGCGTCCATCGAGATGGCGTCATTGCTGAATCGCGTAAGGCAGCCGTTCAACGTCAATGCCATCGGGCAGGCGGCGGCTATCGCGGCCCTGGACGATGGGGAATTTGTGGTAAAATGCCGCCGGGAAAATCATGTAGGTCTCAGGCGACTAGAAGCGGGTATGCAAGCCTTGGGATTGGCGACGGTTCCGAGCATGGCCAATTTCCTCTTGGTGAAGGTGGGTGACGGGGCCCGTGTTTTGTCCGACCTGCAAAAGCAGGGTGTCATTGTTCGCCCAATGCGGGCATATGGCATGCCGGAGTGGTTACGCGTCACGGTTGGAACAGAGTGTCAAAACGAGCGTTTACTGGGCACGCTCGCCAAGGTGCTGCAATTCTGATCAAGAGCTCGTCGGGCTTGCGTTAATCGCGGCGCGCAGGTCTTGCAGCAATACAAGGCGACCGGGCGAAAACAAAAAAAGGTCGCTTCCCAGTTTTCGATAAGCCGAACTCAAAAGTTCACGAGGGGGTTTTCGCAAAGCCAGAAGCTTTCGGATGTTGGCGACCAAAGTATCGGTATTATTAAGCGGTAAGTCGATTTTGATCAGACTGGTGAGGGCCGCTTGGTTGAGGGGATCGGCTTTGACCGCCTCCACCAAAACTTGTCGCGCTTGGGTTTGGGCGCCGACATCGATTAGCCGTTTTGAGACGGCGAGAAGATTTTCCGCGCGGACGTTGCTTTGCGTGAGAAAATTGTTGAGGAAAAGTTGTGCAGATTCTGGGTCACCAAGTCCGTAGTGAGCGATGGCTTGGAGGCCGTTAAAAACGGCGTAGTAGCGTTTACCCCAATCGGGATTTTCCACTAAAAGCTGGCGAACCAAATCGAGTGCGGTCTGATATTTTTTGGCGACGATGTTAGCTTCAACCATCATGAGAGCAGCGCCTTCCCAATTGAGCTTTTTCAGATTTGTATAATCGTAAACGCGTTGGGCGAGTGAGGGGTTCCCCGTGTTGGCGGCAAAATCAGCGAGTGCAAGCAGGGCATTTGAGTTGTTTGAGAAATCGTTGAAGATGTCATTTGCGTTAGACGCGACTGCGGCGGTGTCGCCTTGTTTTTGAAGGGCGTAAAGCAGGTCAATGCGCGCCCGGGCATCGTTTGGATTCGAGATCGAGCGCAGAAAACTTTCGCGGCGCGCTTCGTCTTCCCGACCCGTTTCGCGAAGATAACTCACACTTTGGGCGTAGATTTCTTCGTCTTTTGGGGACTCAGATGCGAGTTGGCTGAGTTGAGCCAAGGCTTGATCCTTGAAGCCTCGCTCCCAAGCGATACGCGCGGCAAGCATGCGTCCGTCACGCGTATATTCGAGCCCGAACATATGGATGTAGTCCTCCGCTTGATCGTAATTGCCCCGGTAGAAACTTGCCGATGCGGCGGCCAAGGCGACAATTTGGTTGCGGGGCGATGGGGTGCGGTCTTTGCCGATAAGATCTTTGGCGAGCGAAAGCGTGCGGGCGTCTTCCTGACGCTGTAGCATGAATGAGAAAAGTAATTTTAGATACTCCTGATCATCCGGGTGGAAAGCGAGCCCTTCCAGTAATGCTTGTTGAGCGAGATCTGGTCTCTTCCATGCTCCGTAAAATTGTGCGAGCAGGAGTCGACCTTCTTTGTTAGAGGGGGCTTTGGTTACGCCGATTCGCAAGGCATAGAACGCTTCGCGGTAATTACCTTCTTTCAGTTCTCCTTGGGCTGATTTGATGAAGAAATCACCTCTTGAAACTTGATAAGCATGCCAGCGCATAGGCAATGCGAGCATATCCGAAAACTGCACTTCGCCAAAACCGCGTTGGTATTTGACAAAAAAATACGCTCCTGATGCAAGTCCTAACCATCCCAAGATCAGACATAACCCCGATGAAATCACAAGACGCCTCCAATGGACTTGCACCTGTATTCCCTTATTTGTTCGCCGAAATGAAAACGGATATAATTTTTCAATACCCTGTGCGGCCGAGAACGGCGTGGCCCCGATTTTTTTGAAGTTATCGGCGTTGTGGGAGGAAGAAGGCATCTACGTGGATGGATGGGAAAGGAGCAGAGCACAAATTTACTTTAGTCGTAGTCAAATTGCCTTGCGCTAAATTAAGAGACTCTTTTGAGTATGCATACTTTAATTTTCGATTTGTTATACCTGTTTGAATACTCATGTGGCAGTAAAGATTTAATTGAAAATTAATTGCTTTATCTAATTTTTATATTAATTACTCGAGGAGTTTCTTTTTTTAAAGAAATTGTGGTCAGATGACTGTTAGATAGTTTCGTTTTTTAATTCAATTACTCATCCTTATGAAAAAATTCATGCGTAAACTTATATTGCTCGGCTTAATTGGGGGTTCCGCACTGGGGGCACCATTCTGCGCAATTGGAGACAATGCCGAACTTTTTGTTACTGGTCAGGCGGGTGTGCGCTTTGACGACAATATTTTGTTAGCGCCCGGTGGGGCAAATCAAAAGAGCGATACGATTATCAGTTTTACGCCTGGTTTAAAACTCGAATTTGGGAAAGATTCTTTGGTGAAAGGTGTGTTAAGCGCGTCAGAATCCTTTAATGATTATCTGAATCACAGCGAGTTTAACAGCCAGCTCTCAGAGGTTAATTTCAGGGCCTCATACAGCACAGAGAAAACAAAGTTAGCAGCCAATGCTGCTTACGTTCAATCGGATCAAAATTCCTACGCTGCCAACGGAAGTAATATACGACGTAATACATATTCAACTGGCCTGAGTGGAGAATATGCAATGTCTCCTAAGACAAGTTTTGGCACGGGAATCACTTTTTTGCGAGTCGAGTATTTGCAAACTGGTAGTGTCGGGGAGAAGGATTACGGCGTTCCAGTTAATGTTTATTATGGAATAACATCCAAGACTGATCTAAGTGCTGGCGTGACATATGGTCGCAGCGATCTTGATAATGGTTTGAGTTACGATGATTTTTATTACAATGTTGGGGCTCGGGGTGAGTTTACGCCCAAGTTGAGCGGAAATTTCAGTATTGGTTGGGATGATCGTAGCGGAAGCGGTGGTCTAGGAGCTCAGGACAATAGTAGTCTTGGATTCCGGTCCGGGCTAACATATGTTTATTCCGAAAAAACTGTTTTTACTCTAAATGCTGACAAAGGTTTTACTAATGCGAGTTCTGGTAACAGCACTCAAAAAAATCTTGGAATTATGCTTGGTGCTTCGACTGATCTTTCAATTTCTTGGAAGATCAATGGGTCTTTGGCTTATCGTGATATTCAGTATGAAGGCGTTGCGTCAGCAGGTCGCGTCGATGATTACGTGGATGTATCGTTTGGTATTACCTATATTGTGGACACAAACGTCAGTTTAAATGGAGCCTATACTTATCGGAATCTTTATTCAAATGTTCCAAATGTTGAATTTGGTAATAGTATCATTGCGGTGTCGGTTTCGGCTCGGTATTGACTTTGTCTTTCAGTCTTACAAATTACTTTTGACGGAAGAAGATTTTTGGGTCTTCTTCCGTTTTTTCTTTTTCCCTGACATGTTATTCTCGTTTAAATTTTTTTTGTCGGTGATACTTTTTGTTCCGGTAGTTGTTATCGCTGCAAATCAGACAACTAAGACTCCTGCGGCTAATTCTCCTTCGGATTACGTAATTCAACCTTCGGATCTTATTAGCGTACAGATTTTTCAAGAAGAGGATCTGAAACGCGAAGTCCGAGTTTCTCAGGAATATTCTGTAACTCTACCGTTAATCGGAAAAGTTTACGTTAAGGGGAAAACCGTGCATCAGGCTGAAGCCATGATCAGGGAGCTATATGACCATGATTATCTGGTCAATCCTCAGGTCAATTTAGTGGTCGTCGACTACGCAAAGCGGTCAGTGAACATCTTGGGCGCTGTGGGTACGCCTGGCGTTGTGTTGTTTCCTCAGGAGCAAGGTCTCACTCTTGTTGACGCAATTTCTCGTGCCGGTGGATTTAATCGTCTTGCAGATCGTAAAAAAGTGAAATTAACCCGCACTATTGCCGACGGAAAAGCCGAAACTTATATTATTGATGTGGATGCGCTAATAGTAGGTAAGTCAAGTAATCAATGGTTGCTTTTGGTTAACGACGTTATTTATGTTCCGGAAAGCATCCTCTAAGTCGAATTTCCATTCATGGATATAAATTCTAAGCATCAGTCACAAACTGGTCACGGGGCCGGAGATTATGGTTACGAGGGCTACGCAGGTTACAATCCCGCTGGCTACGGAGGCGAAAACACAGTTCAGCGTACTTTTGGCGACTACGCGCTGATTTTGCGGGAACGCATCTGGTACATTATCGTTGTCTTCTTGGTCGTTTTTTCTTCGTCCTTGGTTTACACTTTTAGTCAGACTAAAATTTATTCAGCAAGTGCTAGTGTTCAGATTTTCCGGAGCGATCCAACGGTGATTACAAACGTAAAAGCTGTGGTGGATAGCGACATTCGTGGCGCGGAAGATCTTAATACAATTATCGAAGTGCTGCGAAGTGGCTCGATCATTCAAAAAGTAGCTCAACGCATTACAGGTGATGATTTGCGTCAATTTATGGCTCCTTACCAGACAGGTAAAGGTGGTGATCCAATCACTCCTTTAGATATTTTGGGTGCTAATCGTAATATTGTCCCGCAACGGCTTAGTCTAATTATCAACATTCAGTATCGTCATCCGGATCGGTTTATAGCTGCTAAGGTGGCCAATATGTTTGTCGATGAATTCATCGCTTACAATAATCGAGTTCGTATTGACGAATCGATGAAGGCCGTCGAGGAACTTAAGATCAGGGCTGATCAGCAGGAGCGCAAGGTCAGGGATTTAGCAATCGAGCTGCAAAGTTATCGTGAGAAAAATAACATGGTCTCACTTGATCAACGCAAAGATATTGTAACAGAAAAACTGAAGGCACTGAATTCTAATCTCACCCAAGTTGATACTAAACTGAAGGATTCTGAAATTCGCTGGAAGCAAGTTCAAGATCGCCTTACTGCCGGTGGCGATCTCACTGAGCTATCTTTTATCTCCGGCCAGCCACTTATTAACGGCTTGGTTTCGGAAATCTCTGCAAAAAAAGTGTTGCGGGCTCAATTGAGGGATCGTTACCGCGATAAGCATCCGATCATGATCGAAAACATGAATTCTCTCGCGCAGGCGGAGAGGGAGCTCAAACAGGCTATCGAAAACGCTTCGGCTACCATCGAGTCGGAATATCAAAATGCCAAAAGTAATGCGATTCAAGCTAAGGCATCGTTGGTGCAGGCAGAAGCTGAAAGTATGCAGTTGGATCGCGCGGCTGTTGAGTATGACTCACGCGCTAGTGAGCTTAAGATAAATGAAGTAATTCTTCAAAACTTGATCACACGCATGCGGGAAACCACGATAAGTAGCACGATCGAGTCACAAAACGCGCGATTGGTAGATCCGGCGGCCCCTTCTCTTGAAGATGGTTATGTGTCGCCCAAAATTCCTCTCAATCTTGGTATTGGTTTTGTGGGCGGCCTTGGCCTTGGCTTGGCCTTTGCATTCTTCGTGGCCTTTATCGACGATAGAGTTAAGAGCTCATTCGATATCGAGTCAGTGGTAGGACTACCATTAATCGGTATCATCCCCCAGATCAAAAAAATGGAGCAGCCTGACAAGGCACAGATAGCAATTAACAATGCTGACCGTCAGGTCGCCGAGGCCTTTTTGACTCTGCACTCTAGCTTGCGCCTTAAAGATGAAAGTAAGAATGCACAGTGTATCCTTTTGACCAGCACCATGCCCGGAGAGGGCAAATCTTTTACCACGACCAATCTAGCTCTTACCTTTGCTGCTCATGGTGAGAGGGTAGCTATCGTAGATTGCGATCTTCGTAAGCCCAACATCCATAAATCATTCCGTTTGGAAAACCGTAAGGGAGTGATTGATATCTGCGCTGGTGTCGCGACGATTGATGATGTTGTAATCCGCAACGTTCATCCCAATCTGGATATTATTCCTACTGGTGGTCGTGCAAAGAATCCTACACAGATCCTCAATGGGAAAAATTTCGAGGCTTTGATTGCGGATCTTCGTAAACGCTACGACCGGATATTCTTTGACACCCCGCCGCTTGCTGCGGTGAGCGACGCGTTAATTGTGCTGCCACTGGTGGACGGGTCCATCTTCACAATTTTCTTCAACAAGGTGCGCCGCAAGGCCGCCCAGTTTAGCGCCAAGAAGCTTCTTGAGACAAACGTGCCGGTATTTGGCGCGGTGCTTAACGGTCTGAACCTTGCGGTTTCAGGTTATTATTACGCCCAGTATTACGACAAGTCCTACAAGGATTATTACGTCGTGATGTCCAAAAATGACACAACGCCCGAGCGTTAACTTGCTAGCTTTGGGCTTTTTAATGCGCCTTTTAAGAGAGGCGTATTTCATTTTGCGGATGCGCGGGAGAGGCGGTCATTGATTGCCATCGCGAGTGCCGATCGTCCGGGGGCGACCTCGGCGTTTATTTTCTGCCAGCGACCGTTATCCAGTTGGCGTAACATGGCGAAAAGAAGGTGGGCTGCTTTCGGTAGCCCCCCTTTCGTCGTCAGCCAGAAAACATTATTTCGCGTCGGATAGGTAGGTTTTACCAGCAGCAAGACGGCTTCATCTGCAGGGATTTCATTGATCCGAGTCTGGGTGATTTTGTTTGCCAGATCGATTGGGGTGCGTGGGCTGTAATGGCACGTAAGCATGCCCGGCGCCGGTAAGGCCTTCTCATTTGGGGTGATTTTGTGCAGAGAGCTAATAATGCGCCGCCCGAGCACGGACTGTAGGGCTTTAAGAGAAATCGCCCCTGGGCGAAGTAACGCCGGATGGAAAGGATCGCGCAGATCCAAAATTGTTGATTCTATTCCGATTTTGGACGCTCCACCGTTGAGGATATGTTGAATGCGTTTACCTAGACCTGCTTTGACGTGCTCGGCGGTGGTCGGGCTTACATAGCCGAATGGGTTGGCACTTGGAGCCGCCAATGGACATCCGCTGAGTCGGATCAATCGGCGAAACAATGGATGTGCAGGCATTCTAACAGCGACGCTTGTCAGTCCCGATGTAACAATTGCGGGAACTCCCGGTTGTTTTGGCAGGACCATTGTGAGAGGCCCGGGCCAGAAAGCCTTTGCAACCTTCAGTGCTTCCGGACTCAACTTAGCGATTGTTCGCGCTTGAGCTACGGTATCGACATGGACGATGAGGGGATCGGTTGCCGGCCGACCTTTGGCTTTAAAAATGGCTTTGCATGCTTTGACGTTGAGAGCGTCGGCGGCAAGGCCGTAAACTGTTTCGGTTGGTGCGGCTACCAGCCCCCCTCGGGCTAGCACACGGGCCAGAAAGACCATATTGGCCGGTGTAGGACGATACAACCGGGCACGAAGCTTTGTGGACATGGCACAAAAAAGGCCGGAGGGGTAAGCTCCAGCCCGTTGCGGCACAAAATGATCTTTTGCTTTAAAGGGCCAAGAGATTGTTACGGGACTGTTTGATAGTCTTAGTAACTGCGCGCTGCTGTTTGGCGGACAAATGGGTGTATTTGCGTGGCAGAATCTTGCCGGTGTCGGTAACGTAGTTGCGCATAACCTGAGGGGTCGTGAACGGAATTTGTTCAGGAGTGAGGCTTTGCTGCGTGGTTGTGGTTTCGGTCGTGCTCATTTGAAAAAGGGCATTATGAAAAGCTTTGTAGCTGAGGGTTGTCAACCTGCAATCCGCAGCCCAATTTGGACGCGTTGAAGATGGCTGGCGGCCGTCCCCGTAGCTCAAATGGATAGAGCAGGCGTTTCCTAAACGTCTGATCCCGGTTCAATTCCGGGCGGGGGCACCATCGGTTTGTATCATTGCCGACCTTTGAGCCAGGTGCCGAGGCCGATGATCAACGTGGAAAGGATAAGCGCAACGATGCCCGAAGTGATGAGTCGGTGGACCTTCGAACTGGAGCCTTTCCATTCGTTGAAGATCAATCCCCACATCGTGCTGAAGATAATTATGCTGGCCATGTGCAGCGTCCAACTGGCGAAGCCGAACTTACCCATTTGGGTTTCGCCCATCGTGTAGAAGAAAAATTGGAAATACCAAGTCGTGCCAGCGAGTGCGGAGAAGAAGTAGTTGCCCAAACGGGGAATCTTGAGGTTCGCAGTAACGGGCGCGGCGTGCTCAGGGCGGATGGAAGAGGCGAGGTATTGGTAGGCTGTGTGATTTTTGATGTTTAGCAGCACACACCAGATGAAGTTAGTGGTGAAGCCGCCGAGCAGGACGACCACGAGTTTGGGCAGGCCTGTCCAGATCACGGGAGTTCCGGCGTGGAGCGAGTCTACGCCGATGTGGTTGCCGGCGGTCAGCGCGAACGAAAAACATGCGCTCATTATGCCGGAGAACGTCGCCACGAGCAGACCCTTGGAGAAGTTAAATTCGGCGACGGCCTTCTTTTTTTCCTCGCCGGGCATCTCGCGTTCTTTGGCGAGTCCTGCGAGGGCAGCGACGGCGATGCCAAGCAAACAGACGCCGACACCTGCCAGCGTGATCTGGCCCGGCAGTGTCGCTGCGATCTGCGTGATGGTCTCGGGCACGGGGATGGATGGTATAAAAAGCTTGAACACCGGTGGCAGCAGCGTGCCGAAGGCCGCGCAGTAACCCAGCGCCACACCCATGCCCAGAGACATGCCAAGGTAGCGCATGGTCAGGCCGAAGGTCAGGCCACCCACTCCCCACATTGCGCCGAAGAAATAGGTCCAGCCCAAGGTGCTGGCGGATTGGCGGCTGAGCACACCTACGAGGTCGTTGGTCATCAGACTGGCCAGAAGCCAAGGGCAGATAATCCATGAGAAAAATCCACCGACTAGCCAGTAGGTTTCCCAAGACCATTTTTTGACACCTTTATAGGGCACATAAAATGAGCCTGAGGCCAGACCGCCGAGCCAGTGGAAGACGACGCCGAGGAGTGGATTCATAGTGGAAAAGTGGGGGAAGTAATTATTTCGGGTTAAGCGCGGCGGCTTAGCACATTGGTTTCGTAAGCTTTGACCTCGCGCAACCATTCGCCGTCAAGCGGGGTGTTTTGGCGGCGGCAGTGCTCGGCCCATACGGGGGCCCAAGGCAGGGATTTGATATCTTCCATCATGGCAAGCCTCGTAGTGTGGTCGCCTGCGGCTTCGGCGTCGCGCAGAATGTCTGTCGGTTCCAGGAGGGCGATGAGCAGGGCCTTAAGGGTATTGCGAGTGCCGATGGCCCAGGCGGCCACGCGATTGATGCTGGCGTCGAAGTAGTCCAGGCCGATGTGGGTGCGGCCGAGGAAATCTCCGCGCACCAACTCTTCCGCGATGGCGCGGAGAGGGTCGTCGAGCAGGACAACGTGATCGCTGTCCCAGCGCACGCCTCGGCTGACGTGCAGCAGCAATTCAGGCGTGAACTGTAGCACGGAGGAAATTTTATCCGCCAAGCCTTCGGTGGGGTGGAAGTGACCGGCGTCGAGGCATATGAGTTTCTGGTTCTTTACGGCGTAGCCGAGGTAGAATTCGTGGGAGCCAACCACGTAGCTTTCGGAGCCGATGCCGAAGAGTTTACTCTCAACGGAGTCCAACGTGAGGCGCGGATCGAGTTTTTCGGCGAAGATGGCGTCTAGCGAGGTGGCCAGGCGTTCGCGGGGGGCCTTGCGGTCGGCCGTGATGTCTTTGTAGCCGTCAGGAATCCAAAAGTTGGTCACGGTGGTCGAGCCGAGTTGCCGACCCATTTCTGCGGCGATGCGACGGCAGGCGATGCCGTGTTCAATCCAATACTGGCGGATCGAGGCGTCGCGATGGGCTAGGGTGAAGCCGTCAGCGGCTTTGGGGTGCGCGAAGTTGGTCGGATTGAAATCGAGACCGAGCCCCTGAGTGCGGGCCCAATCAATCCAGCTCTGGAACTGGGCAACCGTGTAATGGCTGCGCTCGACCTTCCGTCCGCCAAGATCGGCGTAACAGGCATGGAGGTTGAGACGATGTTTGCCCGGAATGAGGCGGTAGGCTTGCTCGAGGTCCTGCCTGAGTTCGGCGAGGGAGCGCGCCTTGCCCGGATAGTTGCCTGTGGCGGCCAGGCCGCTGCCTGTGAGCGAAGCGTCGGAGGCCTCGAATCCGCCTACGTCGTCCCCTTGCCAGCAGTGCAGGGAAATCGCGGTTTCGTTGAGGCGTTGAATGGCCTGATCCGTGTTGATGCCAAGTGCGGCATATTGGTCACGCGCAGCGTTATAACGGTCGGCGGGGGGAGGGGGCATGAAGAGAGTCTGTCTTAATTGTCGTCTTCGGCGATATTTCTCAAGTTAGATTTGCGACACGAAATACAGATGCGATCCCACGTGGATATCCGCGCCGCAATAATAAAATCCACGAATTCCGACATTGATATAATCGGATGTAGAAACGGGTGATCTTGCACAATGAAGTGGCTTTTAGTTCACGGCCTACGCAACTTTTCTGCCTGACTATCGTCACTCTTCACCTGTATATGCGTTATCTCAAACAGACCTCCCGTGCGGCTCAGCGTCGCGCTTTTACCCTTCTCGAAATTCTTGTCGTGCTCGCCATCATCGGCCTGCTCGTCGGGTTGGCGGTGACCAAGGTGGGCGGGGTGTTTAGCGCCAAACAGGAGGACATTGCCCGGTTGTTTGTGCAGGCCAGCATCAAGACACCGCTCACCGCCTATCGTATCGACATGGGTGATTATCCTTCCACGGAAGAGGGTTTGCAGGCCCTGCTTACGCCTCCGCAAAACAAGGGAGACCACTGGCGCGGGCCCTACTTGGATGTCTCGGGCAACAAGCTCCCGGTCGATCCTTGGCAGGAGCCTTACGCCTATCGTTATCCCGGCGTCAAAAACAAGGGTGGCTTCGACATCTACTCCAATGGTCCGGACAAGACCGAGGGCACGCCGGACGACATCGGCAACTGGTAACGCGTTTCGCCCATGTCTGATCCTGCCCCAAGGCTCGCGGGTGGCGGGTCGGCTTTCCCGCAGTGTGCGCGTCACGCGGGATTCACGCTGCTTGAAATCCTGGTCGTCATCGGGCT
The DNA here is from genome assembly GCA_025352985.1 of Verrucomicrobiota bacterium. Taxonomy (GTDB): domain Bacteria; phylum Verrucomicrobiota; class Verrucomicrobiia; order Opitutales; family Opitutaceae; genus Rariglobus. Next base: position 10,822 of record JANXRL010000019.1, on the reverse strand, counting down.
GATCGCGATGCTCACGACCGTTTTGATCGTCGGGACCTCGCGCCTGCTGGGTGACCGCCAGCCGACGGCGGACGAGATTTTCTGGAAAACAGTCGGCGAGGTCCGCAAGTCGGCCTTGCTCGAAAACCGCGACATCCGGCTTCGCTTCGATCCGAAGTCCAAGGAGTTTGTCGCGGGCACGGGCGAGCAGGAGCGCCGCTTTCCCTTTCTGCCTCGCGAGCCGGCGGACGTCGATTTCCTAGCGCCGGCTTCGGCCTCGGGCTCTGCGTCCATCCTGATTGCCGGCCAGCTTGTGGAAACGCAGACGCTGCCCTTTGTCACGTTTTACGGCGATGGCACCTGTGCGCCCTTTCGGGTGCAGATACAGCGTAAGACCACCGCGAGCATTCTCGAGATCGATCCCTGGACCTGCGCGGCTATCCTCAAAGCCCAGCCGTCAACATGACCACGCGCCGCACCGCATTCACCCTGCTCGAAGTGCTCGTGGCGCTGGCGATCTTCGCCATGGCGGCGGTCGTGCTGGGCGGTGCCTATCTTAATGTCCTCAACGGCTACGAGACGGCGAGGCGTGCCACGGTGAGCGACCCCGATGTGAAATTCGCCCGCGCCGCCCTGCTGGCCCAGCCCGACGCCGATCTCGCGCGGCAAGGCGCGGAGTTTGACGCCACCGACGGGCGGCACGTGCGTTGGACCGCTGCGATCGATCCCACCACCGTGGCGGATCTTTTCACGGTGACCTTTGATTGCGAGATCACCGGTGACGCCCTGTCGGCGCCGCAGCGCACCAAGCAGGTGTTTCGCGTGCTGCGCCCGACCTGGTCGCAGGCCACCGACCGGACCACACTCCGCGCCAACGCCAAGGATCGCATCCTTAAAATTCAGGAAAAGGTGAACTCATGAGAAAGGCGTTTACTCTCCTCGAAATCCTGGTCGCCCTCGCGCTCACCGCGCTGGTGCTGGTGGCGCTCAACACCTTTGTGTTTTCGATGGGCGAGCTCTGGGGGCGAAACGCCGATCTCCGGCTTTTTGACCGCCATGTGCGCGCGGTTTCGCGGTTTCTTGAGGAGCAGTTGCGCGTCGCCGCGCTGCCGCCGAATGGTGACGCGGAAACCTCGCCCTTTCCCGTCGAGGACGTCCGCACGCAGGGCAACGGCACCGAGACGCTGATGACCTTTGAGCTTCCCCAAGGCTGCCGGCTCTTTGTTTGGCCGGGGCAGCCGCTGCCGGAAGTGGTCTGTGCGTTTAGCATCCGTCCGGGCGCCGGGCTCGTGATGCTTTGGCATTCGCGACTGGAAAAAACTTTCGACGACCAGCCTCCGCGTGAGACGGTCGTCTCCCCGCTGGTGACCGAGATGACCTACGATTACTACGACGAGGGGTTTAAAAACTGGAAGAACCAGACGACGCTTCAGAAAGGCAACCAAGGCCAATACCTCGTGCCGCAACGCCTGCACCTGAAGTTCGTCTACCGCACCCACACGCAGGAAGTGGCCATTCCGATTCCCGCGGTCTCGGCGGGGATTCCGCCTTTTTAAGAATGAAGCGCACCTCTCCATTCTTACGACGCCGCGGCTCCGTGCTGCTCATCGTGCTCGTCACGCTGGTTTTTGCGGCTGCGGCCCTCACGCTGTTCATCGAGAAGGCCGACACCGATCTGCTGGTGGACATCCGCGCGGCCGACGCGGCGCGTCTGCGGCTGGAAGCCTACTCGGCGCTGGAGACGACCCTCGGCGTTTTGGAAGATTTTCGCATCGTCTGCAACGGCCTGCACGGTCCCGCCGAGGGCTGGGGCAACCCGCTGGAATTCGCCGGTTACGAGGCGCTCGAGGAAGGCAACGCCGTGGAGGTCGCCTTGGAGGATGAGAGCGCCAAGCTTTCGTTGGCTTCGATCAAGCCCGAGGTGCTCACCGAGTTGTTCAAGTATTGGCAGGTTCCCCAAGACCGTGCCGAGCAACTCACCGATGCGCTCATGGGCTGGATGAAAAAAGACTACGTCGCGACCTCGACCAACGCGCCCCGCATCTCGGACTACGAGGCGGCTCCTCAGCCGTTTGACCCTCCGTTGCGGCCCCTGCGTTCCTTTGCCGAACTGATGGCGATCGAGGGCGTCGTCCGCGGCTCGTTTTTTGACGAGGCGGGCCAGCCCAACGATCTCTACCGGCGCTTCACCGAGGCGTTTTCCCTCTACCGCTTCAAGACTCCCAATATCAACGGCAACAAACTCGAGCCCCTTCTCGCGCAGTCCATCTACGACGACCAGCAGCAGCGGCGCATCAACGAATACCTCACGGGAGCCGGCACCTACCAGACGCAGGGCCCGGGGTTTTTTAAAACTACCCGCACCATCGCGGCCGTCGCCGGCGGCCAGCCGGCCAAGCTCGGCTACGGCACCACCGTGGCGGCGCTGCGAATCAACGTAACGGTTCGCCACGGACTCGCGTCATTCCAACTGACCGCCGTCATTGCCCCCGACAAAGGAGCCACGGTCGTTCCGCCCAGTAACGTCACCAGCACCGATGTTTCCGACATTTCCACCGACACCGCCACTAACGCCGCGAGCACCGTCGTTGACCAGAAAGCCCAGCCCTCCAACGGCCAGGCTAATGCCACCCCCACGGCAGTGCCGACCGCGATCAAATTGAATTACCCATTTACGTTTCTTGAAATTCGTGAGAACGATAAACCTGTCTTGCCTACTCCCGTTCCCGCCAAACCGTGAGCAACCCACTCTCCTCGCTTAAGCGCTTCCTTCCCGTCCCTCCTCCGCGCCGGGTTGTGCTCCTGCCTGACGCGATGTTTTTTGTGCGCACCGTGCCGGTCGCCGATGGCTCCGCCGCCGAGGTGGCCGCTCAGGTAGAGCTGGCGCTTGAGGTCATCGCGCCGTTTCCCCTCGCGCAACTTTACTACGGCCATCACTGGAAACCGGGTGCGGTCCATGCGCTGGTCTTCGCCGCCTACCGGAAACGCTTCACCCCCGCCGATGTTGAAGGATGGGCCGATGCCGATGCGGTGTTGCCCTCGTTTGTCACCCTGCTCAAGGACGGGAACACGGCGGCCACGACGCTGCTTCTCACCGGCGCGGACAGCCTCACGGCGGTGCATTACGGCGACGCGAGCGACGTGCCCACCTTGGTGAAAGTCGAGCCCTTGTCCGCCGATGCGACCGAAGCCGAGCGCGCGACGGCGCGAGACTCCCTCTTAAAATCTCTGGGCGGCACGGTCGGCGTGACCGAGGTCGCCGAAGCGCCGCAACTCGACGCGGAGTCGCCCCAAGGCGAATTTGTTTTCAAGGCCGGCGCGATTTCCTCCCATTTCACGGCGTCCACGATCGAACCCCTCGACGTGCGGGACAAAGTCGAGCTGGCCGCGCGGCGCCGGGCGCACGCGCGCGATCTCATCCTCTGGCGCACGTTTGTCGGCTCGGCGGCGGCGATTGCACTCGCGGCGCTTCTGGAGCTGGCGCTCGTCGGCAACGGCCTCTGGCAAAAGCAGCGCCTTGCGGTGATCGCCCGGCAGACGCCCGTGGTGAACACCATCATGACCTCGCAGGCCCTGGCCACGCGCATCGACGAACTCTCCACCAAGCGCCTGCGGCCGTTTGAAATGCTCGCGGTGCTCAACGCGAAGCGCCCCCCCACCATCCAGTTCATGCGCACGGTGACGAGCGGGCTCTACAAGCTGGAGGTCGAGGCGCAGACCAACGCCTCCGCCGACATCAACGTCTATCGCGCCGCGCTCAACGACCTGCCCGAGTGCGAGAAGGCCGAGGTGCTCGACCCGCGCAGCCGCGACGGGTTGTCCACCTTCCGCCTAGCGGTCACCTTCAAGCCCGACGCCTTCAAGTCGGAGGGAGCCCAGCCATGAAAGCCTTTTTCCTAAGCCGCCTCCTGCGCGAAAAAGTTCTCCTGCTCGCCTTCGTGCTGATCGGCGCAGCCATCTGGCTCTCCAGCGTGAGCGACCGCGTGGGCGTGCGCTGGCGCGAGATCCGCACCACCACCAGCGACCTCGACGTGCAACGCCGCTGGCTCTTGCAGCAAGACCGCATCCAGAAGGAGGCGAGCCTTGCCATCGAGCACCTCGACCCCGCGCTCGCCTTCGACAGCGTGCGCCTGCAGAGCGAGATCAACAGCATGGCCCGCGACGCCGGCCTCTCCAATTACGACGTGTCCGACAGCCGCGACCAGAGCACGAGCCAGTTTGCCGTGCACTCGGTGCAGTTCTCCGCGCGCAATGCCGACATAGCCGCCCTCGTCGCTTTTTATCAGGCGCTGGGGAAGCGCGCGCCCTACATCGGCATCGAGCAGTTTTCCCTCGCGAGCAACCGGGCCAATCCCGCCCAGCTCAACGTCTCTTGGCGTGTGACCTCGGTCGAGATCGTGAAGTGAGGGGAGCCCAGTCAAAAAAACCGCCGGAGGATGAAGCCGCCAACCATCGGCCCGAGGGTCCCGGCGGTGATCATTATGACGCCTAGCAGGAGGACGGATTTGGTGTCCTCTGGATTTTTGATTCTCTTTAGGTCCAATACCTCGAAGCTTGCTTCGTTTGGCAGAGCAACGGAATCCGTTGCCGGAATCTTCAATGCCTCGGGGCTTGCCCCGAGGATTCTTACTTTCCCGGTTAGACCGTGATAAAGGCAGTAGCCGTCAAACAAAACCGCTCCCGCTGCCAGCAGGAAGATAATGACCTTATACTCGTCGGCGATGATCACGGGATTTCCCTGTATCAACGCAAGGTTGGTGGCTGCTTAGAGTAAAACGCGGCGAGTAGTGTGAACGCGATCGCGGGCAGTCCCAGCATGAAAAACTCCGCAATCATACCGAGTAGGAATGCCATCGGCGAACCGTAGCCGGTTGTTCGGCTTTCCATGCCGCCTTCATGGATCATGAAAACGATGCGGTTGGACAGTGATAATCCATATACGGTCCAAAATACGCACGCCGCCACCGTAGTAATGAGTCGGGATATTTTTTCCTGCCTAAAAATCTTCCGGGCCAGCGCAATCGTGAGGATGGTGAAAAAGCAGGTCGTCACAAAGAAGCGCCACTGTGCGTTCCAGGCCGACACGAACAAATAAAACGCCAAGGGAGGGCCGTAGATGACCAGATAGCCGACGGTGATGGGTTTGCTGAGTTTCATTTTATCCAGCCGTGGATTTGGTCATGCAGTGCTGGTGGCTTTTCCGCTCAATTCAATTGGTCCCGCGATACCTTACGGTTCCGGTTTTAATGTCGATGGCCGAGAAAATGATAAAGCTCAACTGCGAATATGGCTTTAGCCGGAAAGCCCATTTCGTGTGTGTCTCTGATTCCGGAGGTTGGCGGCGAGTCACAGAGGTCAAGCCACGTGGCAGTCTAATACGGTCGCTTACGACTTGAAGCTGGAGCTGAGATGGAAGACGGCGCTGATGATTGCGAAGGCGATGCATACGAACACGCCTGGCTTGCGGTAGCGCTTTGCTCGCTCTTGCCAAACCGGTGAGGAGCGGCTTGGTTCGACGTCATGAGCACGGTTGCCAAGAAACCCGCTAGTAAAAAGGCCACGCGTAAGATTGTCGGGCGAAAACTGTCTGTGCGTCGGGCCGTGCAGGGTTCGCTTGCGGGCACGGCGGTCATTGCGGCAGGTTTTGATCCCGCCGCGCCGGCATTTGCGGCTTCCGATTGGAAGCGCGCAGGGGGCAAATGAAGTATCTGCTGGATACTCACGCGGCGTTCTGGAACGGGCTGGCCCCGGTTTATCTGGGAAAAGGAGCGGCGGCGGCACTCGCCCCGTTGTCCTCTGCGGATTTGTTGATCTCGGATGTGACGTAGTCGGAGGTGGCCCGGCTGCTGGTCGCGGGAAAAATCATCGCGCAGGGTGATCCGAGCCGGTGGCTGGAGGCTTTTGCGGCTAAACATACCGTCGTTCCTGTTTCGGCGCGCATGGCGTGGCGGGCGGGTTCATATGCCTTTGCCCATCGTGATCCGTGCGACCGTCACATCCTCGCGACGGCGGAAGCGTTACGGCTGCCTTTGGTGACGGCGGACAAGGAGCTGACCAAGGCGGCCCATAGTATCGGTGTGCCCGTGGTGTGGTGAAGTCAGGCAAACGACGCGTTGGAGATAACGCGCCCCCGGCTTACGACTTGAAGCTGGAGCTGAGTTGGAAGACGGCGCTGATGATCGCGAAGGCGATGAAACCCACGAAAATAAACACGCCCAGCAACACTCCGGTCGCAATCACTCGGGTGAAGACGTTGAGCTGCTGGGAGAGCGTTTTCTGGTAGGCGACGGAGATTTTCTTGAGGCTCGGCACGAGGTTGCCGGTGTTTTCACCCACGGCCAACTGGTCGAGCGCGAGGTCGGGAAAACAACCCGTGCGCTGGAGCGCGGCGGACAACGCTTCGCCTTCAAGCACGCGACCGGTTGCCACGTCGAAGGCGGCGCGGTGGACGCGGTTGGCGATCTGGCGCTCGGTCATGCGCAGGGCCTCGGCGGTGGTGATGCCGTTTTCCAGCAGCACGGAGAGCGTCTGGCTGAAAGACAGCACGGTCTGCGCGACGGAGAACGGGCCGAGCAGCGGGAGTTTCAGCATCCAGGCGTCGGTCACCAAGCGGCCGGGCTCGGTGGCGCGCCAGCGCCAGAAGGCGATGCCGCCAAACACGGCGCCGATGGCGAGGAAGAGGCCGTAGTGGATGCCGAAGTCGGACAGGCCGACGAGGATCTTGGTCGAGGTGGGCAGTTCGCCGCCGAGAGACGACAGGAGCGTCTGTAGGCGGGGGAGGAGGAAAACGAGGAAGAAGATGATGACGCCGCCGGCGACGACCATCATGAAGACGGGGTAGGCGAGGGCGTTCATGACCTCGCGGCGCAGTTCCTTCTGCGCGGTGAGGTGGGTGATGAGGCGGTCGAGGACGTCGTTGAGGTTGCCCGTGGCTTCGCCGGCCTGGATGAGGTTGATGGTCGAGGAATCGAAGACGGTCGGCAGCGAGGACATCGCCTGCGACAACGTGCTGCCCTCGCCGAGCTGGTCCCACATCTGCGTGCAGACGAGGCGGAGGCGTGGCTCCTTGATGCGCATGCTGAGGAGGCGCACGGCCTCGCCGGCGGAAAGGCCGCTGGAGGTGAGGTCGATGAGCGATTCGAGGAAGGGGAGGCGTTCGCGGCGGGAGAGCTGGGCTGCGGAAGGCGGCTTCGAGCTGCGAGCCTCGGAAGGCCGGAGCGGCGGTCCCAGCGGTCCCGCCCTACCGGGGGAGCTTTCCTCTACGCGCAGGGGCGACAGGCCACGGGCGGAGAGCAGGCGCAGGGCGTCGCGGCGGGTGGGGGCTTTGACGACATCGGAGACGGTGGCGCCGGAGCGGTCGCGGGCGGTATAGGCGAAGGAGGGCATGGCGGGGACCGGGCGAAAGGCGATGGGCTAAGGGCGATGGACGGAGCGGCGGGCCCAGCGGTCCCGCCCCACCTTATTTTTCAGTGACGGTGATCACGCGGAGGACTTCGTCGAGGGTGGTGTGGCCGGCTTTGACTTTTTCCCAGCCGGATTGCTCGAGGGTTCTCATGCCGTGCGAGCGGGCGCACTGCACGAGGGTGCGGGTGCTTTCGCGCTTGAGCACGAGGTCGTGCAGCTCGTCGTTGGGCTTGAGAATCTCGAAGAGGCCGATGCGGCCGCGGTAGCCGGTGCCGCGGCAGCGGTCGCAGCCGACGGGGTGTTGGAGGTGGGTGATGCCGGCGGCCTCGGAGGCGTCCACGCCGAGGATGGCGAGGTTGTCGAGGAGCTTGATCTGGGGGATGGGTGCGGGCTTGGTGCAGTCGGGGCAGAGGCGGCGGACGAGACGCTGGGCGATGATGAGCTCGATGGCGGAGGCGACGAGAAACGGCTCGACGCCCATGTCGATCAAGCGGGTGATGGCGCCGGGGGCGTCGTTGGTGTGAAGGGTGGAGAACACCAAGTGACCGGTGAGCGAGGCGCGGATGGCGATGTCGGCAGTGTCGCGGTCGCGGATTTCGCCGACCATGATGACGTCGGGGTCTTGGCGAAGGATGGAGCGGAGGGCGTTGGCGAAGGTGAGGCCGATCTCGGAGCGAATCTGGATCTGGTTGACGCCGGGGACCTCGTATTCGATGGGGTCTTCGACGGTGATGATGCGCAGGTCGGTGGAGTTGATCTTGCGGAGAAAGGCGTTGAGCGAGGTGGATTTGCCGGAGCCGGTGGGGCCGGTGACGAGGATGATGCCGTGGGGGTATTCGAGGACGGTGTTGATCTGGGCCTGCTCGTCGGGGCTCATGCCGAGGCGGTCCATGCTGTAGGCTTCCTTTTTCTGGTTGAGGAGGCGGAGGGAGACGGACTCGGCGTAGATGGTGGGGGCGGTGGCGACGCGGATGTCGAGCACGGTGCCGCCGGCGCGGAAGTTGATGCGGCCGTCCTGCGGGAGGCGTTTTTCGGAGATGTTGAGCTTCGCCATGATTTTCAGGCGCGAGATGATGGCGTCTTGGTAGCGGCGGAGATTCTCGGGGACGGGAACTTGCACGAGCAGGCCGTCCACGCGGTAGCGGATGGTGAGCTGGTTTTCCTGCGGCTCGAAATGGATGTCGGTGGCCTGATCGGCGACGGCTTGCGAGATGACGTCGGTGACGAAGCGGACGACGGCGGCTTCCTCATCCACTTCGGCTTCGGCCTGCTGGATGGTTTCGGGGGCGACGTAATCTTCGTCGCCGTCGTCGAGGCTGCCGGAGCCGACGCCGCAGTGCTGGAGGATGAGCTGGTGGATTTTCTCGGGGACGCCGAGGTGCCAGACGAGCGGGCGCGGGGTGAAGGTGCGGATCCAGTCGGCCATGTCGGCGTCGGGCGGCCAGGCGGTGGCGAGGTGCAACGGAAGCGTGGAGCTAAGAACCGGGAGCTGAGAGTCGGAGTCGGGTCGCTCACGTTCCCCGCTACGTTCGGGGCCGAAGGCGATGGGGACGATTTGGTAATCGTGGACGAGGCGGGCGGGGAGGAGGTCGAGGGAGGGTTCGTCGGCCTCGAGGTTGCTGGCGACGTCGAGGCCGGCGGCTTCGGCGAGGGCGACGAGCGCGTGGGGTTCGTCGAGCGAGAGGGCGGCGGCGAGGAGGGCTAGGCGTTGGTTGCGCGGGGCTTCGAGGAGGGATTGCCGGTGGGCGTCGGAAATCCGCTCGGAGAGGCTGGCGGGCAGGGTGGACACGGAGGGCGCGAGCATGGGGTGCCGGAAGGATTTACCGAGGGCGACGGGTTGAGGGCGCGGCGGCTTTGACCGGCGTTGCGGGTGCGGGGGCTGGTGCGGGGACCGTGGCGTTGGGATCGGTGGCCTTTAGGTAGGCGCCGATCTCGTCGTGATTCGATAGGCGGTCGATTTCTTTTTGGGTGATCGCGGAGGCTTTGTTCGGAGAGAGGATGTGGGGGCGGATGAAGAGGAGGAGCTCGGTGCGGGACTTGGTGCTGTTGCGACCGCCGAAGATTTGGCTGAGGACGGGGATTTCCCAGATGAAGCCGATTTTTGTGCGGTCTTTGCTGATGTTGGTGCGCTGGAGGCCGCCAAGCACGATCATCTCGCCGTCCTGGACGTTAATGAAGGAAGTGGCCTGTCGTTTGCCGATGACGGGTTGGGAATTTCCGTCGATGGTGACAGTATCGACAACGTCCTCCACCTTCTGGTCGATCTTGAGCTGGATGTTGCCGTCCTCGCCGATGAGCGGGGTAACCTTGAGGTCGATGGCGATGTCCTTGTAGGTGACGGATGAGCTGGTGGTGAGGCCGGTCGTGCTGCCGCTGGAGCCGGAGGTGGAGCCGGTGATGATGGGGCGGGATTCGCCCACGACGATTTCAGCTTCGTTGTTATGGGTGGTGACGATGGTGGGGGCGGAGAGAACCTTTAGATTACTTTTTTTGCCGTTGTCGGACATGGCGGCGGCGAAGGCGAGGGGGTTGACGGTGCCGTTGGTGACGCCCCAGCCGGCGACGGCGCCGGAGAAGTTGGTGAGGTTGGTGCGGCCGGTTCCGGTGGCGGTGGTCGAGGAGAGGACGCCGCTGGCGTTGGTGATGGCGCTTCCGGCGTTGGTCGGCGGCTGGAAGGTGAGGTTCAGGGCGGTGATGCCGCTCTTGTCGGTGTCGGTGAGGGTGACCTCGGCGATGACGACCTCGATGCGCACTTGGGCGAGGATGACGTCGATCTTGTCCACGAGTTCTTTGATGAGGCGGATGTCGTCAAGGGTGCCGCTGACGACGATGGCGTTGCTGCGGTCGTCGGAGGCGACGGTGAGGAGCGTGCTGAACTCGGTGGTGGAGCTGTTGGAGGCGTTGTTGAAGCCGGCGGTGTTGGCGGGGGCCGCGTTGGCGCCGGGGGCGGCGGCATTGGCTGCGCCCGCCTGCGTCTGCCCGGGGCGGGCGGCACCGTTGCTGGCCTTGGTCTGGGCGGCGTTCTGGCCGGTGATGACGGTGCCGAGGAGGGTGGCGACGTCCTTGGCGGTGGCGTGTTTGAGGTAGATGACCTCGTTGCGCGTGTTGGGGTCGGCCTTGACGTCGAGTTTCTCGATGAGCTTGTCGTAGAAACCATACTGTTTGGGGTCGGCGATGAGGACGATCTGGTTGGTGCGGTCGTCAGGGGAGAGGGTCACGGAGTTGCCGAAGGTGGCCTGGTTGGGGCTCTGGAGCATCTGCTTGATCTTGGTCACGAGGTCGCTGGCCTTAGCGAAGCGCAGGGTGTAGAACTTGGGTGTGAAGTTGGCGGTGGCCGGCTGGTCGAGCGTTTGCAGGAGTTGCTCGACGCGTTGGAGGTTCGAGATGGAGTCGGTGACGAGGAAGGCGTTGGTGTTGGTGAAGAACACCGCGCCGCCGA
>JANXRL010000012.1 GCA_025352985.1 Verrucomicrobiota bacterium | reverse complement strand
AACGGCGCGAACGGAAGATGGAGCGCGCGCTCCTTACTTCACCATGGGCATATGAACCGAGCCTGAGTCGTGAAGGATGCCGAAGCCGTAGAGCAGCCACAGGATGACCACGATCACGACGACGATGTTGAGGATTTTTTTGATCGTCGCCTGCATCGGGATGTAGGCGTTGATCAACCAGAGGATGACGCCGACGACGACCAGCGTGAGAACTACGTTTAAAAGAGGCATCCCCCACGATAACCGTTGGCAGCACGGCCAGATATGGGGTCAAACCCGCCTAGGCAAATATGCCCGCTACTTCGCTTAACGGCATCCCCTTGAATTATTGATCAGGCAGGCGTGACCTTGGCTGCCAGACGTGCCGTGGGCCGCCCGATAAGCCCGTGCCGAACCGGGTTCCGTAGCCATCACGATACTCGCCAGCGCCAGCCGCGATCAAAGTTCGTCGGCTGCCAACACCAACGCCTTCGCCTGCTCGCAACGCTTCCGCGACTTCTCCACGCCGAGCGCATTCAGCCCGAGCGTATTGGCGACCGCCAGCACCGTGCCCACGCCGCAGAACGGGTCGAAAATCATCTTCGCCCCCGCCTGCTCCTTCGCAAATCGCACCGCCTGCGCCGCCGCTCGCACGCCCATCGCGCGCACCCAGGTCTGCCGTCCCGCATCCGTGATGATGTCCGGCAATGGCAGCACATCGGGACACTTCATCGCCCGCGACACTGCGATGAGATGCGTATACCCTGGACGCCCGTAAGTGAGCATCCCCGGCGGACGCCTGCACACGATCTTGTGAAACAACACGTGCGCACCGGCATCCTCGGCCGCGCGGATGACCATCGCACCCTTGTCCACCCACACGCCGTCACACTTGATATCCGACTGGAAAAACAACGCCGCGCTCTCGTCGGGCACCGCGTCAACCACCAGTCGCGCCGCATCGAGAAACCACGTGCGCCACTTCGGCAAGTCCATGCCAACCTCCGAAACATCCGGCAACGAGGTAACTGTGCAAGCACCCTCGATTCGTCCGCGCTCCTTCATCCATGGAATGGCATCGGCACAATGAACCTCACGTAACGGGAAAAACGGGATGTTCATCAGGTTAATTTTACCTCAGCGCCAGCGCACCAGAATGGAACCGTGGTCTTTGACCCGGCGCAGTCTCCAAGGCGACCACTGGATAACCACATCTTTTATCAAAAATCCGGCAATCCACACGGTCGCGCCAGCTGAGGGCCAAAACCATGCCGCCAATTTAACCCGGAGCGTGACAGCGGCCGCCGTCAGAACCACGCCCGCAAGCACACCAGCCAGCCCGATCGTGGATTCCAGACACATGCAACGCAGCTCCTCGTGCTTCACCTCCTTGCCACCAATTGAACGCTGCCGGTTCAACAGCCACAAATCCCGCATCAACCCCTGTCCCAGCAAAGCGAGCGCGCCAATCGCCAGTGCCGACCCCAATTCGAGCGAAAACGGAAGCCGATCGGACCACAGCGCCAACCCACAGACCGCCAGCGCAACCAGCACGAGCTCAATTTTTTCGGCACGGGTAAACATCACCTGTTATTTCCCGGCCGGCATTTTCGACGCGTAATGCGGGATGATTTGTTTCAAATGTCCCTGCACGATGGCTCCGACGGTCTCGGCAGGAAGCGAGCCCTTATGAAGCTCAAAGATCGCCACCAGCAACGCCAGTTCGATATCCGCCGCCCTGGGCGAGGCCGTCCTCATCGCGGCGACGATCTCCAGCGCCTTTTTCTCGGCTGTCTTGTAATCCAAAAAATTCTGATCGGTCGGCGTTGCCATGGATTTATTCGCTCAGCCGAGCAGCGCGTCCTGCACGGCATGAAATTTAAGTTCGGTCTCGGCGTATTCGCGGTCGGGCTCCGAGCCTGCGACGATTCCCGCCCCCGCATAGACACGGGCGCCCACCCCTTCGATGAGCGCCGAGCGAATGCCTACAAAAAATTCGCCGCCGCCGCGGGAATTAAGCCAACCAAGCGCGCCGGCGTAGAGTCCGCGCGGGAAATCCTCCAGCTCGCGAATCGCCTTCACGGCGGACTCGCGCGGAGTGCCGCCGACCGCCGGCGTGGGATGCAGGCGAGCCAGCACATCAAGCAAACGCACGCCATCCGGCAACGTCGCACGGATCGGCGTGGCGAGATGCTGGACATTCGCGAGACGGCGGATGACAGGCCTTTCGTCAAACTCCAGCTTCATGCCGAGCGGAGCGAGACGGCGCACGATGGAATCAACCACGAGGCGATGCTCGCGCAGGTCTTTCTCGTTTTGTTGAAGCGCGGCCGCGAGCGCGGCGTCCTCGCTCGCGCCCAGACCCCGGCGCGCCGACCCGGCGAGCGCCTCGGTCTCAAACACATTCTGGCTCACCCGCACCAACCGCTCGGGCGACGCCCCAATGAAACTGGGGCCGCGTCCCGTGGCGGCGGAGAACGCGTAACAATCGGGAAAGCGCTGGCGCAGGCCGTTCAGCACACGCAACGGATGCAGCGGCTGGTCGGCCGTCAGGTCGATCGCGCGGGCGATCACGATTTTTTGAAACTCCCCCGCGCCGATGCGGCCTATGGCCTTGGCCAC
>JANXRL010000011.1 GCA_025352985.1 Verrucomicrobiota bacterium | reverse complement strand
CCACGCCGATCACGAAGACCACGTCGAACTCCAAGCCTTTGGACTGGTGAACGGTGGTGAGCTTCACGGTGTCGGGCGGGACATCGACGTGTTTCTCGCTGGTCTCGCCGTTCATGAGCGAGATTTGGGAGAGCATTTCGGCGAGGTCGTCGAATCGACTGGCGAAACCGATGAGGGCTTTGAGTTCTTCGAGGCGGTCGATGTAGTCGGCGTATTCGCCTTTCATGTAGTCGCCATACCAGCCGTCGATGGCGGTGGAAACGACCGACTCGGGTTTGCCGGTGCGCATGACGTCGGAGATCTGTTTCAACGAGGCGCAAAAGCTCGTCCACTCGTCCTTGGCATCCTTCGAGACCTTGGTCTTCACGTCGTCGGTGGCGAGGGCGTCGATGAAGTCGCGCTGCATGAGCTTCGCGTGGTCGAAGGCGGCGGCGTAGATTTTCTGGGCGCCCTTGTCGCCGACCTTGGGGAGAAGGATAGCGATGCGCTGCCAGGCGGATTCGTTGCGCGGGTTGGCGACGAACTGGATGAAGGCAACCAAGTCGCGCACGTGCTGGCGCTCGAAGAACTTCACGCCGCTGGTGATCTGGTAGGGGATGCCGGCACGGGACAAGGCGAGCTGGATTTCGAGCGCATGAAAATGCGAGCGGTAGAGGATGGCGATTTCGCCGGGCGATACGCCTTCGTCGTCGATGAGCGAGCGCGTGCGCTTTAGGATGAAGTCGGCCTGCTCGCGGTCGTCGATGGTTTGGACAACGAGGGGTTTCTGGCCGTTCTTGCGGGCGGCGCGGAGTTCCTTGTCGAAGTGGCGGCCCTTGGGCTGGGCCTGGAGCACGCCGTTGGCGAGCTGGAGAATCTGCGGGGTGGAGCGGTAGTTGGTCTCGATGCGGTGGATGACCGTGCCGGGGTGGCGGTCTTCGAACGTCATGAGGTTCTCGAAGTCGGCGCCGCGCCAGGAGTAGATGCACTGGGCGTCGTCGCCGACGGCCATGACTTGGTGGTGGCCGGCGAGGGCGTCCACGATCTGGGACTGGATCGTGTTTGTGTCCTGGTATTCGTCGACGAGGACGTGACGGAAGCGGTGCGCGAAATACGCGGCGACGTCGGGAGCCTTGCGCAGGAGTTCGAGCCAGAGTTCGAGGAGATCGTCGTAGTCGAGGACGTGTTGGTCGCGTTTCTTCGCGGCGTAAGCGGCGGCGAAGGGCGGGAGCATGTGCTTGATCTCGGAGTATTGGGGGAAGTAGCGCTCGACGGTCTCGTCGAGCGGCTTCTGGGTGTTGCGCGCGAGGGAGAGGACGCTGAAGAGGGGGCCGGGCTTGGGGTTGGTTTTGTCCTTAAAGAAGAGCTTGTTCTCGGTTTCGACGACTTGTTTGAGGAGGGACTCGGATTCGTCGGCGTCGAGGATGGTGAAGTTCTTCGGGAGCCCGATGGCGTCGCCGTAGATGCGGAGGGCGCGGTTGCCGATGGAGTGGAAGGTGCCACCCCAGAAGCGGCCGGGCTCGACGCCGGTGAGGTCCTGCACGCGGTGGAGCATCTCCTTGGCGGCCTTGTTAGTGAAGGTGAGGAGGAGGATTTCGCCGGGCTTAACGCCTTTGGAGAGGAGGTAGGCGACGCGGTAGGTGAGGGTGCGGGTCTTGCCGGAGCCGGCGCCGGCGAGGATGAGGAGCGGGCCGGGTTTGGCGGTGACGGCGGCGTATTGCTCGTCGTTGAGGGACGCTCGGAAATCGATGGGTGGGACGCCGGGGTGGGCGGGGCGGTCGTTGTTATCGAGGAAGATTTCCATGCTCAGGCGGTCAGGCTTTGGGAAAAGGCGGGGGAGGCAAAGAAGAATTCACGAAACAATCCGTCCGGTGGCCTGAACGGGTTTGCACGGCGGGTGTTTTTACACAAAAGTGGCGGCATGAAAATCCACTGGTTCCAACACGTGCCGTTCGAGGGACTGGGGGCGATCAAAGGCTGGATGTTGGCGCGCGGGCACACGCTTTCCGTCACGAGACTTTATGATGGAGAAGCGCCGCCCGCCATGGTGGATGGCTTTGATTGGCTGATCGTCATGGGCGGGCCGATGAACATCTACCAATACCGCGATTATCCGTGGCTGCTCGATGAGAAACGTGCGATTCGGGACGCGGTCGATGCAGGTAAACGCGTTCTTGGCGTATGCCTGGGCGCACAGCTCATCGCCGATGTCATAGGCGGGAAAGTTTATCAAAACGCCGAGCGCGAGATCGGATGGTTGCCTGTGGAGGCGACGCCGGAGGGGCGAGGTTCGCCGTTTGAATTTCCTGAAGAGGCGGTCGTTTTTCAATGGCATGGGGATACTTTTTCACTGCCGCAAGGCGGAGTGCGGTTGGCGCGCAGTGCAGGATGTGAAAACCAGGCGTTTGCCGTGGGTTCACGAGTGCTCGGCCTGCAATTCCACCTTGAAATGGCACCGGGTGATGTGGCGGACATCGTGCAGGCATGCGCCGACGAACTGACGGCGGGGCGTTATGTGCAGGCTGTCGATGACATCAATGCGGCGTCGGTTCGTCATGCGGCCGACGCGGCAGTTTTGCTAGATCACCTGCTTGGCGCGATGGAGCGGGCCTAGTTTTGATTGAGATCGAACTAACTGGTGGGCGACGTGGCGGTGAGACGTATTCGCATTGGAAACAATCGGCGGTGCTTGCCAGTAGCGTTCGGTCGGGCAGGGTTTCGGGTATGAAACTTGTTCTCCTTTCCGGCACAAACCGTCCCGATAGCAACACACGCAAGATCGTCGCGCAGTTGGAGGCGCTCTACAGGGACTTTGGGCACAAGCCCGTTATCGTCGATCTAGCAGAGTTGCCCACTGAGATTTTTCTGCCGTCCGCCTATGCGGCGAAACCGGCGTCCTTCGCGCATTTCAACGATGCTATTCTTGAAAGCGACGGCCTGCATGTGGTGACGCCGGAATACAACGGTGGCATGCCGGGCGTCCTGAAGTATTTTATCGATATGCTGAAGTTTCCCGAGAGCTTCGAGCGGCGTCCGGTGGCGTTTACGGGCATCGCGGCGGGTGTGTGGGGCGCGTTGCGTCCGGTCGAGCAGTTGCAGGCCGTGTTTGGCTATCGGAACGCGTATATTTATCCGGAGCGCGTCTTTATCCCGGCGGTGCATGGGCACCTTGGCGCGACCGGCGGTGTCACAACTCTCGAGATTCTGGCCCGATTGAAGGCGCAGGCCGCAGGGTTCGCCGCCTTCGTGCAGACGATCCAGAAAGTCTAATCGCAGCCGGCGGTCCGGCAGGCTCAGATGTATTCGCGCCGCAGGTTGCTGGGGAGCAGGCCGAGTTCCTCGCGGTATTTGGCCACGGTGCGGCGGGCAATTTTGATGCCCTTTTCATGGAGTTTGACCACGATTTCCTGGTCGCTCAAGGGGTGGCTGCGGTCCTCGATGGTGATCAGTTCGTTGATCATTTCCTTCACGCTGGTATTGGAGACGGAGGCGCCGCTTTCGTTTTGATAGCCGGGGGTGAAGAAGAATTTGAAATCGAAGACGCCGTGCGGGGT
>JANXRL010000004.1 GCA_025352985.1 Verrucomicrobiota bacterium | reverse complement strand
AATGAATCAGGGAAGTGGTGGGTAAATATCTTCCCGTTTAACTATCTGGCGGTTATTATATTGGGGCTTGTTTCGCATTATTTTATCGAAAAGCCGTTTTTGCGTCTAAAATCAAAGTTTAGATTGGCGATATAGTCGCAGATAGCTTTGGCACAATTATCAAAAAGCGGAATGTCAGTTGCTAACCTCAAGACCTCCCCTTGGATGATCGCGCTGTTCCGGCGCGCACCCTGGTTGAACGGTCTTCGGCTGGCCTGCGGCAAGTGGGGGCGGCGCATGGCCTATCCCTTGCGCTGGTTGCCCGGCAGCTCCAAGACATGGGGGCCTCCTCGTGGCATCCATCTCACGACCGTCTCCATTCCCCCGGTATCCGGCCGGCCCATGGTGCGGGTGGAGCCTTTGTTACCCGTGGAAACGTTTGACCGGTCGCTTCCCGTGACCAACAGCGAACGGGTGCGGGCTGAATTCGGCCGCTGCCTGAATGCCGAATACGCCGAATGTCACGTTGCCGCTCTCACGCAGGCCCGTTTCGCCGGCCTGGGCGTAGGCGGGGTGGTGATTTCGCACGACGACAAGGTCGTGCGCCCCTACTCGCCGCCGCGCAACGAGGCCGATCCTCGTTTTCACAACGCCCTGAGCGCGCTCCGCCTTCCCCCCGTCGTGCGCACCGGCATGGCCGTGGTCGTGGCCACCCGCTGCGCCGACAACAATTACGCCCATTGGATGCTCGACCACATGACCCGCTTCTGGGCTCTGGCACAGACCGGGGTGGGCGAGGGCGACGCGACGCTCTACATCCCCGGTGGTCGGTCCAAGTATCAGCAATATATGCTCTCTCGCCTGTCGGCGGCCGGAATGCGGTTCGCCTCCGTCGTCGGCATCACTCCGCGCCTGCATGTCGAGGCGGAGTCGCTGGTGGTGCCGTCATACGTGAACCCCAGCCTCAACATGGTGCGCTACGGGCACCGAGCCGAGCAGCTTCGTTTTGTGTCCGGCCTGGTTGAAAACGCGTCCCTTGCGCCCGAGCGAAAGGCCCCGCGTATTTTTGTGTCGCGTGCCAAGGCGCGGCGCACGGTGGCAGCCGAGGCGGCCATCCTGGAGTTGCTGGCGCCGCTCGGCTTCAAGGCGGTGTGCCTGGAGGATTATTCCGTGCCCGAGCAGGCGGCCCTGTTTCGGGATGCCGAGGTCGTGGTGGCCTTCCACGGGGCGGGTCTCACCAACCTCATTTTCTCCCGTCCCGGCACGGTGGTCATAGAGATATTCGCGCCCGATTTCATCGTGACCAGTTTTTGGAGCCTCTGCCGGGATCTCGGCCTGCGATACTTCGCCTACTGCGACGATGCCCGTGCCCAAGGGATCGCCACATACGGACATGCGCAGGCGGCGGCGGTGGAGGTTTCCGCCTCTGATGTGGCTGCTTTTGTCGGAGACTGCCTAGTGTAACGGCTAAGCCTCCGATTGGGGGTCTGCCTATTTTATTTAAGGAATATGCTCAAAGCAGACTACCTGATAGTCGGTGCCGGTCTGGCCGGCATGGTTTTAGCCGAGCGACTGAGCTCCACCGGCAAACGCTGCCTGGTGGTGGAAAAGCGCCCTCATATCGGTGGCAACTGCTACGACGCCTACGATGATCACGGCGTTCTCATCCACACCTACGGGCCGCATTATTTCCGCACCAACGCGCCGAGGATACGGGACTATCTCTCGGCCTTCACCGAGTGGCATCAGGTCACCTACCGCGTCCAGTCGTTTTCCAACGGGAAATACTGGAGCTTCCCCATTAATCTCAAAACCTACGAGCAGTTGGTCGGCCGTCCGTCCACCGAGGCGGAGTTTGTCGCCTATCTGGAAAAGAACCGCGTGCCCGTCGCCGAGCCGAAAAACTCCGAGGAGGTCATCGTTTCCCAGGTCGGGTGGGAGCTCTACGAAAAGTTCTTCAAGGGCTACACCCTCAAGCAATGGAAACGGCATCCCAAGGATCTGGACGCCTCCGTATGCGGCCGCATCCCCGTCCGCACCGGGGCGGACGACCGGTATTTCAACGACGAGTTTCAAGCCCTGCCCAAGGCCGGCTACACGCGGATGTTTGAGAACATGGTCGCGGCCTCGCCCGGCTTGAAGATCCTGTTCAGGACCGATTACCGCGAGGTCATGCAGGAGGTGAAATGGAAGCGCATGATCTACACCGGGCCGATCGACGAGTTTTACGACTGCCGCTACGGGCCGCTGCCCTACCGCAGCCTGCGCTTCGAGCAGGAGCATTTCACCGCTCAACAATTGGTCGGGCGCGAGTCCGTAAGCCGCAAGCCGGGACACTGGCAGCCGGAGTTGCAGGTCAATTATCCCAACGACAACGCGTTCACTCGGATTGTGGAGATGAAGCATGCGACCGGGCAGGCCTGCACTGGCACGAGTATCGTTCGCGAATACCCGGCGGATTACGGCCCGGGCATGGAGCCGTATTATCCCATCCCGGCTCCGGACACCCAGGCGCTTTATAAGCAATACGCTACGCTCGCCGAGGCGGAGCCCAACGTGTCCTTTGTGGGTCGGCTGGCGACCTATCGCTACTACAATATGGACCAGGTCGTCGGCATGGCGCTGGCCGAGTTTGATAGAATCAAGGAGCGCTATATGAATGAAATACGAAGTGTATAAGGATTGTCCCGATCTAACTTAAAAAAACTCAAGTTGAAGACACGTTTTAATAAATGGAAAGGCACTTTGGCAGCATTTGCCATTGGTCAGCCTTTGGTTCAATTACTGAATCTTGTGACGGGATTTCTTTTGATACGGTGGCTTAGTATTGATCAATACGCCATGTTTGGCGTTGCTTTTGCATTTCAAACTACGATTAGCGGGCTCGTGGATTTGGGGTTTTCCGGATCAATCATAGCCTTGGCGGGAGAAAAGAAGGGAGATGCTAAGGTTCTGGGTGCATATATTCGATCAGCCAAGTATTATAGGAATAGAATGCTTCTGGTTGTTTCTATTTTTGCTTTTATTTCGTTTCCAGTGGTGACATGGAATCAACCGTGGAGCTTGCTCACAAAATTATTTCTGCTATTATCTGCCTTGTTTGCCGTAACTTTTGCCGGCTTAAGCATGTATAGTGCTCCGCTTTTGGCGCATCGCGATTTAAAATCATATTACGGCGTTCAGGCAATCAGCGCATTGTCGCGCTTGGCCGTCTGTTCATTTTTGCATGCCATTGGTTTTTTGACGGCGGTGCTAGCCTCATTTATGGGAGCGATTGGTCTGTTGATCATTGGCATTGGCTATAAAATTAAGGCAAAGCCGTTTTTCGAGGAAGCGTTTCGTGATGATCCTGTTAGCAATGGTGAAATGATTCGGTATCTTAAGCCAATGATTCCCGGGCTTATTTATAATTCGATCCAGGGGCAAGTTATGGTGGTTATTATAACTTTCGTGGGGAAGGCTGCTAATATTGCAGAAGTCACCGCTTTGGGGCGTATTGGCCAACTTTTTGTCGTTCTAAGTGCTTTTAACTCTGTTGTAATTGAGCCTTATATAGCTGGGGTTTCAAGACGGCTTCTTTTTAGGCGTTACGCTCTGTTTATTTTATGTGGTGTGGGAGTGGTGGCTGTAATCATGTTGGTTGCGGAGCTCTATCCGGGGGCGTTGCTATGGGTATTGGGTTCAAAATATTCCCATTTAACTCAGGAATTATTTTGGGCCATTACTGCTTCCTGTATATTTTATCTGGCAGCGCTGATGTGGACAATGCACGCGGCGCGCAAATGGGTGTGGGGCTGGGCGACATTTTTTTATATAACGGCTAATGTCGCGGTTATCGTAGTTTCTTCGATGATTCTTGATCTTGGAACGACGGCAGGGGTTCTTAAAATGGGGGTGCTGTCCGGTTGTGTTGGTTTAATACTTCAGATTGTAATTGGATTTGTTGGATTTTTACCTGGAGGTAAAGCGGTAGCTGTTGCCGATTAATTCATTAATTATTTGGAGGTATGCGTATGAAAATAGATTTATATGTATCCGAAATATCAGTTTCGGATTTTCATGGAGGTGGGTTGACACTGCAGAGAATTTTGGGTGATCAGTTGAATGAAATCACCCAATATGCTGTTTTGGGGATGTTTGGCCTGAGTTATCCGCCAAATGAACAAACCAAAAAAAAGACACGTCACTATATCGGGATTTTTGAAAGCAAAATGGCGAGGGCTATTATGGGAAATAGACTGGCGTATTGGATTAATCGCAGGGCTTTTATGGCGCGTTTTCGTGCCTTTTGGACGGCGAGAAAAATTGCGACGTCGTTTGAATCTAAGGAGACATTGAATGTTTTGGTTATTCCGCAGTCGGTGCAGTCTCTTTTGGTTATTGAAGCATTGGGGCGTATTAAAAAAATAAAATACATTACTTGGTTTATGGATGACCATCTGATTAGATTTAATAATGGAAAGTGGGTTTATTCAAATGTGACGCATGATTTAATGGCTTTTCATTTGAGAAATGCGGTATTCAGGTTTGTGATCAGTGATGTATTGGCTGAAATTTATAAAGAAAAATTTAAGGTTTCATCTTCTGTTTTGTATGGGCCTTCTGATCACGTTGGGCATTTAAATATTTTGCCGTGTCGACTTGGAGAAGGCTGCAGGCTGGCTTATTTTGGGGCAGTAGCCGCGTGGCAAGAGGATGCGTTGATTTCATTGATGGATAAAATAAGGGGGACGCACCATAGTTTGACGATATATAGCTCAACAAAAAAATTACCCGCAGGATTGAATTGCGATAATGTAATTTATGGAGGGTTTGTCGGTGGTGCGGATGTGAAACATGAAATGTCTAAATATGACGCTGTTGTGTTGCCTGTTAGTGGTTTATCAAATCTTCGCAATATGAGTGAGATTAATGTGGCGACGAAAATGAGCGAATGTTTATCCAGTGGAACGATGGTTTTGGTTATTGCTCCCGATTATGCGGCCATGCGGGTAATTATAAGTAAGTATAAGGCGGCATTATTTTTGGATGAGCCCGGTGATATTTTTGATAAAATACTCGATGGTAAAGTTAGGGGGGGGGTCCTTGTAAATGCGAAAAGACTTGTTTTGGAGGAGTGCTCCGTAGCTGTTATGTATAGGCGATGGAATGAGGGATTGGCGTCGTTTTGTAGCAATTAATTTAAACTGATAAATATGAATACCAAAACTCTGCTCGTCACCGGTTCCTCCGGCCTCATCGGTTCTGAGGTTTGCATGCATTTTGCGCGCGAACTCGGTTACACCATTCACGGTGTGGACAACAACCAGCGGGCCGTCTTTTTCGGCCCCCAGGGCGACACCCGCTGGAACCAGCAACGCCTCGCCACCGAGCTCCCGGGCTTCGTCCACCACGAGCTGGACATCCGCGATCGCGCGGGAGTGCTCGCGCTTGTGAAGACGGTGCGCCCGTCCGTCATCGTGCACACGGCCGCCCAGCCTTCGCATGACCGCGCCGCCGCGATTCCCTTCGACGATTTCGACACCAACGCCGTGGGCACGCTCAACCTGCTCGAGGCCGCGCGCCAGGCCTGTCCCGAGTCGCCGTTCGTGCACATGTCGACCAACAAGGTCTATGGCGACGCCCCCAACCGCATCGCCCTGCGCGAATAGGGGACCCGCTGTGATTACGCCGATCCGGCCTACGCGCACGGCATCCCCGAAACCTTCACGATCGACCAGTCGAAGCACTCGCTTTTCGGAGCCTCTAAGGTCGCGGCCGACGTGATGGTGCAGGAATACGGCCGCTACTTCAACCTGCCCACCTGCGCCCTTCGCGGCGGCTGCCTCACCGGGCCCAACCACTCCGGGGTCGAGCTGCACGGCTTCCTGTCCTACCTCGTGAAGTGCAACCTCGAGGGTCGCGAATACAAGGTTTTCGGCTACAAGGGCAAGCAGGTGCGCGACAACATCCACTCGCTCGACGTCGCCCGCTTCATGGCCGCGTTCGTGTCGGCGCCCCGCGCCGGCGAAGTCTACAACCTCGGCGGCGGCAAGGCCAACAGCACGTCCATCCTCGAGGCGTTTGCGACCGTGGAGAAGATCACCGGGAAGGCGCAGGTGTTCACCTACGTGGACCAGAACCGCGCCGGCGACCACATCTGCTACTACTCCGACCTGCGCAAGATGCGCGCCCACTACCCGCAGTGGGACATCACCCAGTCCCTCGAAGACACCCTCCGCCAGATCGTCGCCGCCTGGGAAACGCGCAACGCGACCAGCGGTCAATAGCATCCGGCGCATCTAATTATAATAAAATGAATAAAATTTTATCCTATCAGCCGTTTTCACTCTATGGGAATGGTGGAAGTTCTCGAATATTCAGACGGCTGTATGGAGAAAAAATAGATCAGGTTTTCTCGTTGGGTTTGGGGTATGCTCGGGAGAATTGCGTTGATATAAAAAACCAAGAGAAAATAATTCCATTAACTCCAATACATAGGCCAATTTATCGAAGCGTTCTGCGTCAAATTATGAGTTTCGTGCGCGGTAACATTTTTTATCCACTGACAAAAAAAAGAATCGTTGCGGCAGCCGAGAAGATTGAATGGACCATCTTGCATACACATGCGCATGGCCCGTTTGCCGATGCCTTGGCGGATTTGGCTGATGTTAGGAATGCTGCCCACTGGGTATCATTTCATGACCACTATGAATCGATAAAAATGCCAAGATATCAATGTGATAAATTATGGCGTAAAGCAGACAGGCGATTTGTAATATCGAAAGAAATGGGGCTTTTGTATGCGAAAGAATTTGGGGATTTACCGTGGAGTATTTTAACGGATGGATTATTGGATTCCGAAATTGAGCAAGTTAAAAAAACATCTCCAGGGTCCATCACGGTATATTTTGCGGGGCTTCTTCATATCGGATACTATGACCTTTTTCGGGTTCTAGTTCACTCTTTAATGGATTTTAAAAAGTTAGGAGTTGATGTTAAACTAATATTGCGGGGGACTCAAAAGTTGGAATTTCTGAAGGATATTGAATTTAAAATTGAATATAGACCATTTTGTATCGATGATGCCGTATTATTAAAGGAAAGGAATGAAGCGGATGTATTATATCTGCCGCTGATGTTCAATAATCCAAATTTTTACCGATATAGCCTGTCCACAAAAATGATAGGGTATCTAGGCGCTCCAGGCACGATTTTGTATCATGGCCCCGCTGATTCATGTTTGGCTCGTATGTTGGCTGAAGCGGGTGCTGCAGTCCTTTGCACCTCATGTGATTCAAAGGCTATGCATTCCAGCATAGAAAATATTATAAGATCAGGAGAAAGCATCGCCTATTCTGCCAAAGATCTTGCACGGCGTGAGTTCATGTTAAAAGAAAAACGGGCTGCATTTTGGAATTTATAGTTTTTGATTGGTTTAAATATACCGGAAAATTTTAAGGGATGAAATCGTCTGATGCAGAATATTAAACAAACGACGCCGTTTTCATCTTCGACTTCGGTATTTCTTGATATACTGAGGATATTTTCCGCTCTGGTGGTGTTTATCTCGCACGTTATCCAAGTATTTAGGCCGGAATTTTTTTATCTCATATCTGCATATTCTCATACGGCCGTAATTGTTTTCTTTGTGTTATCTGGGCATGTCATTTTTCAATCGGCAAATCGTCCAGGTGTTGACTGGAAATCTTATGCAGTGGCCCGGTTGTCTAAACTGTATTCAATAGTTTTTCCAGCAATTTTGCTTACATGCGTGCTGGACTACGTTGGGGAGCGTGCCAATCCGGAATTCTATCAATCCCTCTTTAGAGGAGGAGAGGGTTTGAGGTATCTTATATCGGTGGTCTTCCTTCAGAATATTTGGTCGATGTCTGCGTCCCCAGTTACTAACGGTCCTTTGTGGTCGCTTTCCTATGAATTTTGGTATTACGCAATATTGGGAATTGTGCTTTTCGTTAAAAATCGAAAATACAAATGCGCGATTTTAATCATTGTTACAATGATTGTAGGTCTGCCCATTATTATTTTATTGCCGTGCTGGTTAGCAGGCCTTTATTCTTCAAAATACATTCATAAATTCGGGGGTTTGTGCAAATGGCCACTGGTTACTTTAAGTATTAGTTTGCTTTTTGTATTATTTGTAACTCTTTGTTTCCCTCATATCCCTTATCACGCAGGCGTAAATCGTAAATTGAATTATTCCGGGGCTTTTGTGAGTGATTGGACAATTGCTTTCTTTGTGGCTTGTGCGATTGGCGCTTTTAATTCTTTAACGCAAGGAGTATCGATCGTCAAAAATGGGACGCGGAATAATCTTATCAGGCGAATTGCGGATTTGACGTTTCCATTGTATTTATTTCACTATCCGTTGCTAGTATTCGCATATGCCGTTATGGGTAATAATTGCACGGTGCCCGCCATTGTCATTTGCGTTTCGATTGGGGTTTTGGCATCGTCATTTGCTTTTGGTTATTTTGCCGAAAAGTCCCGATCATTGTATCGTAGTTTATTTACGATCCTATTGGGTAAATTTGTGATCCTGAAATAACCGAGTGTTTGTTTTTGTCGGTTAAATATTTTTCCAATGAAATGTTCGTTATTAGTTCCGACCTATAAAAGGCACGTGGATATTGTGCGTTTGCTTGACGCCATCAAGAATCAAACAATTCAATTTGACCAAGTGGTCATTGTTGTCGGCCCAAACGATATCGAATCCACGATAATTGTTGAGAAATATGTTAATGTGCTGAAAAATCTTCAAATTCTGGAATCGCCTAAACCGAGCTTTGTTGTCGCCCTTAACATAGGATTAAACGCAGTCACCGGTGATATCGTATGTTTTACGGATGATGATGCTGCTCCGGTTGCAAACTGGCTTGAAAGTATCAAATCATTTTATGCGAAAGACGACATGTTGGGTGCCGTCGGGGGACGTGATATCATTATAGATCCGACTTGCCCCGAATTGGGAAATTCTCCTATGGCGGATACAGTAGGTTGCTTTAATTTTTTTGGAAATCTTGCGGGTAATCATCATCGGGGATGTTTGCGATCTCCTTGCTTGATTCACGTTTTAAAGGGTGTGAATATGTCGTTCAGAAGATCTTGTCTGAAAAATTTTAAATTTGATGAAAAATTGGTTTATTACGGCGCCGAAGTAGGCACTGAAATTGACTTATGTTGCAGTATCAGGCGCGGGGGATTTAATGTTTTATACAGTAATGAAATTGTGGTAATACATCATACAAGTCATCGGCCAGCCGGCGACGGGCGAAGAGATTTATATGGTGATGCTGCGGCCAGGCGATTATGGAATTTGGGCTATTTGGCGAGGAAATGGCTTCCGGCTTGGCAATTGCCTCTTTATTTTGCGTATTTTTCGTTAAGGGGCGCGCGTGTATATCCGGGAGTTTTGATGGCGATAATTCTTCTTCCGATTTTGGGCCCCAAGGTTATTCCACGCCTTAGATTTTCGCTTAAATATCAAATTATGGGGCTCTTAAAGGCATGAAATTATCGAATAGTCAGGCGTTTTCACTTGGGTTGAATTTCATTTAAAATGAAGAATATTTTGATTTATTCACCCCAGTTGGCCGCTTATGGCGGGATCGAGCAGCATCTTTGCCTCTTGGCGCGACATTTAGGTGTCGCACGCCATCTTGTTACGCTGATTACAACCAGCAATTCCCTCGGTTTGCCAATGAGGAATTTACTCGCAGAAGGCGGGTGCCGTCTTATCGAACTTGATTACCCTTGCGGCTCTGCGAGCCGTGCTCGAAAACTTGCTTGGTTAACATTTAAGTTAATTTCACTAAAAAAAAGCCGCTGGGACGTAATTTATACAAATGGGCAGGGTGGCTTGGCGAGAGTTCTGTGGGTTTTGGGTCATGCTGGAACACGGATTCTGCATCATCACCATACATCAGCCGATCTAGCTGAACAAAAATTTTGGGGTGCTTCATTCCTTCGTGTTTTAAAGACAGCACCGTTGTTGGTTTCCAATAGTTTTTCCGCGGCTAAAAATATATCTCGTGTGACCGGACGTAATGATGTGGAAGTCTTATCTTATGTTACGGCTGATCTTTTTTCGATTGAAGAGTGGGCTGAATTCCGGCGCAGCGAAGATCCCAAAATTAAACTTGGTTTTTGTGGTCGATTGATTGCAGAAAAAGGCATCGACGTAATATGTGAATTGAGTAAGCGCCCTGAATTGGCCGATATCTCATGGCACATTCATGGTTCTGGTGTTGGTTATGGCCCTAAATATTTTTCAGCGTATCCCGGCGTTTATTACCATGGCCCGTATGCAGGTTTGGATGATTATAAAAAAATTCTGCGGAACTTGGATGGGGTTATTCTATACACAAAACATTCGGAGGGGCGGCCTTTGGCACTTATAGAGGCAATGTCTGCCGGCTTGCCTTGGATCGCCACGGACAGAGGCGGCACGACGGAACTGGCAATTGATCCTGTGAATTCGAGATTGGTGGATATGAATTCATCCATTGATCAATTAGCGATGGCTACCCGTCGTTTCGCTACCGACATTTTGAGCGGAGTCACTATCCGTGTGGCGCAACGTTTGGTTTATGAAAAGAATTTCAGTCCTCATGTAGTTTCTCGAAAGTGGATGGATTTTATGTGCCTATAAAATAATATTATTTTGAATCAACTTATACGCAATAATGGGAAGGGTGCATTAGTAGTATGAAGATCGTCTACACCGCACCCAACCGGTCGCACCACTATCCGTATGCGGCGGCCCTCGCCGCGCGCGGCGCACTCGCGGCCTTTGTCTCCGGTTTTCCCCGTTTTGGAAAACAGGCCGCCCTCGATCTGCCCGCCGGCGCGTTGAAACGCCGCGACTCTGTGCAACTGCTCTATCTCGCCGCGTTGCGCACGCCGTTCCTCCGGCAAAGACCGGCCGAATGGCTCGCCTACCTGAGCAAATGCCACCTCGACCGGGCTTCCCTTCGCTGGGCTCGCGAAGCCGATGTCTTCCTTTCCTACAACGGCTGCGCACTGTCTTCCTTCGCCGCCTTGCAGGGTTCCGGCACGCGGCGCGTGCTGGAGGTCGTGAACTCCCATGTGTCCTGCCAAGACGAATTATTGGCCGATGAGCACGACCGCTGCGGTCTGCCGTATAAGGGGGTTTTCCCAGCGGAAAAACGGCGGCGTCTGGAGGAATACCAAATCTGCGACCATATCCTCTGCCCGTCGTCTTTTGTTGCCCGCAGCCTAATAGCCCGCGGCATACCCGAGGCGAAAATCCTCAAGAACGGCTACGGCTTCCGCCGCATCCCGACCGACGGGCGTCCTAAGGACGAGCGGAACGGAACGAGGCTTCTTTACGTGGGGTCGGTGAGCGTAAGGAAGGGGCTGCGCTACCTTGTCGAGGCGCTGAGGCTTATAAAACGGCCCGGCGTGACGCTCGACATCGTCGGCCCCATGACAGGCGCGACGGGGTTGGAAAATATGAGCCTGCCGGCCGGCGTGAAATTCCACGGCGTGCTCAAGGCTGGCGATCTCGGCGCGATGTTTGCCCAGAGCGATATCTTCGTCCTGCCTTCCATCGAGGAGGGGCAGGCGCTGGTCGTCGGCGAGGCCCTCGGCTTCGGCCTGCCGATCATCGCCACGGAAAACACCGGGGCCGACGACATCATCACCGACGGACGCGAGGGCTTCGTCGTGCCGATCCGCGACGCGCGGGCGCTCGCGGAAAAAATCGACCTTTTGCTGTGCGACGACGAACGGCGGCGGACCATGGCGGCGGCGGCCACGCAGACGGCCCGCTTTCTCGGCGGCTGGGATGTGGCGGGCAACCGCCTGGTGGACAGCTTGCAAACCCTCTTGAAAACACCGTGAAAACCGGGCGGCTGATGATCTTCGATTCCCATCCGGTGCAATACAAGGCACCGGTGTATCGTGAAATCGCGAGTCAACTGGGCGACGACTTGCGCGTAGTCTATGCGACCGATTGCACCTTGCGCGGGCACGACGACGCCGGCTTCGGCCGTAAACTGACGTGGGATGTGCCCCTGCTGGAGGGCTATCCGCATGAAGTCCTGAATTGCGAGAAGGGGGAGCCGCTCAAGGGTTTTTTCACCCTGCAAAGCTGGGTGGTTTTCCGCCTCATCCGCGAGTTTCGGCCGAGCATGATCCTGTTGTCGCAGATGACTTATCTCTACGATATCCAGGTGCTGTTCTCGGCGTGGGTGCTGGGGGTGCCCGTGTATTTCCGCGTGGAGACGCATGACGAGGCCAACGAGCGCACTGCCCGGCGTTCGTTTGTGCGGGGAATCGCGTTCAGGTCTGTTTACTCCTGGTTGAGCGGGGCTTTTTGGATCGGTCGGCTCAACCGCGCCCACCTGGTGGCCCACGGTTTTACAACCAAGCCTTTGATTTGGGCACCCTACTGCGTGGATGGCGAACTGATGACCCTCGCGGCGAGCGAGGCCGGCGCGAGGCGTGACGCCATGCGCGGGCGGCTGGACCTTGCAACGGGCACCGTATGCGTGGGATTCTTCGGGAAACTCATTCCCAAAAAAGACCCTGAGCTGCTGCTGCGTATGGGCGCAGCCATGAATGCGGAGGAAAAACAGCGCACCACCTTTCTATTCGTGGGATCGGGTGAATTGGAAGCGAAGCTGCGCGACCTCGCCGATGCCTGCGGGCTGAATTGCATTTTCGCCGGGTTCGTGAACCAGAAGGAAATCCCCGACTATTACCTCGCGACGGACATCGTGATGCTGCCCTCCCGTCGCATGGGGGAAACCTGGGGGCTCGTGGTCAACGAAGCGCTTGCGGCAGGTTGCCGTGTGATCGTCACCGATGCCGTGGGCTGCCATGCGGAATTCGAGACCCTGCCCACGGTGCGGGTGATCCCGGTGGGAAGCGTTGGTGCGGCGATTTGCAAATTTCATGAACTTGTCATGGACATTCGGGCGACCGTCCGGCTGCGTAGCCTCCCGTCTGTTTTCACCAAAGAAGTGGTCGCCCGGCAGATCATCTCGGCGGTCAACATGCACACTCCGATCCTATGAACCCAAGAACCCGCAGACCTATGCCCATGATGGCGCCAAACGAGGGCGCTCGCCGGCGGTTGCTTGTGCTGATCTGGCTTTATTTCTGGCTCTTGATTCTTGAAGGCGCCCTTCGCAAGTGGGTGCTGCCCCAGTTTACAGATTACTTGCTCGTCATCCGCGACCCGCTGGTTCTTCTGATTTACCTTCAGGCATCGCGGGGCGGCTTCATGGGTGAGACCTCGCGATATATCATTTTCATTTTCACGGGAATCACCCTGGTATGCCAGGCACTCTACCATTCCACCATGGGGGTGCATCCCATCGTGACACTCTACGGCGTGCGCACCTACCTGCTGCATGTGCCGCTCATCTTCATCATGCCGCAGGTGGTAAGGCAGAGCGACATCTTGAAATTTGCGAAATGGATGATGTTGGCCAGTCTGCCCATGGCGGTGCTGTTGGGAGCCCAATACCTCTCGCCCTCTAGTAGCTTTTTGAATGCGGCTACCATCGAGGGAGGCACACAGATCACAGCGGCGGGAGACATCATAAGGCCGGCTGGCACCTTCTCTTTTACGACCGGCGTCTCTTCATTTTACAGGACCATCTTTGCATTTTGCTTATTTGGGTTGATGGTAAAAACGCCGCAATTACCCCGATGGCTGGTGCTGGCTTCGATGTTTTCTATTGCGGCGGCAGCGATGGTTTCGGGTAGCCGCACTTTCATCATGTCGTGTGTTCTCGTGTTGATGTTCGCATTGCCCATGCTGACCTATTTCCCTCGGCTCGTTCCCAAGTTTATGCTGTTCGCGTTAGTCGGTTTACTGGGATTTGCCGTAATGTATTGCCTGCCCACCACTCATGCTGGTCTGGAGACCCTGATTGAGCGCTGGACCGGTGCTGCCGAGGCGGAGAAAGGCTCATACGTGACTGGGAATTGGCTCGGACGGGTATTTGCTGGCCCCATCGAGTCATTTTATTGGATAGATAATACCCCGATCTTGGGCTACGGGCTCGGTCTGGGAACAAATGTGGGTGGCAAGATCATGACCGGTAGTGCAGCGATGATCGCCCCGGAATGGGAATGGGCACGCATTATATTTGAGGCAGGACCGTTGATCGGTTTCTTACTCATCGGCGTGCGGATGTTTGCAGCAATGGTTTTTATCTATTATTCGTGGCTTGGTCTGCGAGGAGGTAAATTCCTCGGGTGGCTTTTGCTGGGCACGGTAATCTTCGATATGACGCAGGGGCAGATCAAACAACCTACAACTCTTGGCTTCCTGTGCTTCTTTTCCGGTTTGGCTTGGGCGGCAATGGTCACGGCAATTAAAAGAACAAGCCTGACTCAAAACCAAATCCTGCGCATCCGCAATAGGATCAAAAGCCAGCGCGAGCTAGCGGGGTAGCCAGAGCCGCGTGTCGGGATTTCATCCGCGACCCTCTGCGTGATCTGCGGATTAAACTGCTGAAATCAGAAGCTAATAGCTTTCCCCAACTCGGTTTCAATGCGGTCCACGCAGGCTTTCCAAGTCCATGCTTCTTTCACCCAAGCGCGGCCGTTTTCTCCAAGTCGCCGGGCACGCTCCGGATCGCGCAGCAAAGCGAGCAGCGCACGTCCCAGCTCCTGCGGGTCGCGGTCGGGGACCAGCAGGCCGTTAAAATCCGTCCGCACGGTCTCGCGGACGCCACCTTCGGCTACCGCTACCACGGGCGTCCCGCATGCGTTGGCTTCGAGCGGAGCAAAACCGAACGGCTCCAAGCGCGAGGTGCAGAGCAGGACGGCAGCGCGGTTCAGGGTGTCCACCAGCTCGGCGTCCGAAACCATCGTCCGCGGGGAAAACCGGACGCCGAGTCTCGTGGCGCGTGCGGTGAGTTCAGCGATATAAATTTCATCAGCCATGTTGCCTATCCATACCAACTCGGGTCGCTCCGCCTCTGGAATCGAAGCCACCGCGTCGATGGCGGTGGCGGGATCTTTGTGCCGCTGGAGCGCGCCGAGGCCGAGCACGAAGTGCTCGCGTGCGACTCCGGTCGGACGAAATAAATTCGTGTTAATACCGAGAGGACAGACATGCGATTCGCACCCGTAGCTGCGCAGGACGCTTTCGCGGCTAAAGGCCGAATTGACCAGCACTCGGTTGAAAGCCCTGATATTCAAACGCTCGTGCCGGATATCCACGTCTCGCCAAAAATGATTCAACGCCTGAATCGCCCCGGTGGCCCGCAAGCCGGTGACCGTTTCTTCTCCGCCGAGGGTGGCCTCGTAGCGATCTCGTTTCGGCTCCTGGCAATAAATGACCGCCGGCATTTTCACATGACGAGCGACGGAGGTGACGCCGTGGTCCTGACAATTGGCGGCCAAAACCACATCAAACCCGCCCGTATTGATGGCCTCGGCGCAGGCGCGGGCGTGTCGGTCCATGGCCCGCAGGTGGCGGCCATACCCCCATGGTCCGGGAACCAGTTTCTGCCACCCTCGCGGCCGCGGGGGCGCATACGGCATCACGTGCTCGGGCATGAGGGAAGCCAGCGGGAGAAAATCGCGATCAGCGGTCGGTGGACACCAGGATTCGAGTTGATGTCCGCTCGCGACGAGTGCCGAAGCGATTTCGAACCAAGCCCGCTTGGCTCCTCCGCTGGGCAAGTTGTTCCAAAGCGCGATTTTCATCCTTGGCCCAACCTTTGCCGCGAGTCGTCCATGGAGGCGAGTAGTGAGTTGAATTAAAGGTAAGAGCTAGAAGCTCGGAGCTAAAGGCGATTAGCTAACCGTTCATAGCCTTAACGCTCTTCGCCCAATCCCATCATGTCCGCCCGTAATTCAAATGCTCTCCAAGCGTGGCACCGTGCGGCGCGCCCGATCGTGGGGGTCATCGCAGCCCAAGGGGTGGCGATGGCGTTGTCTTTGGTCACGGGGCTCTGGGTCGTGCGTTCGTTGCCGCCCGAGCAATACGCGCTCTACACGATCGCGACTTCGGTGCTGGGCGTTATGGTGTTGCTCGGTGACGCGGGCATCGTCGCCGGAGCGATGGCGCTGGGCGGGCAATGCTGGCGCGAGCCGGCGGAGCTGGGCGCGGTCTTAAATACGGCCCGGGAGCTGCGCCGCCGCCGGGCTTGGATGGTCGCCCTCGTCGCACTCCCGGTGCTGGCCGCGTTGCTCCACCAGCGCGGGGCGGGCGGGGGGCAAATTGTCCTTTGGACGGTGGCGGTGGCCGCCGCCTTTGTCGCCGGGCTGGGGCAGTTGGTGTGGGAAATACCGTTGCGCCTGCATGAAGTGCTGCGCGTGACCCAGCGCGTCGCCATCATCCAAGCGGCGGGGCGCGCGGCCTTGACCGGGCTGGCGCTGGCGTTCTGCCCGATCGGCGTGGTCGCGCTGCTGGCCACGGGGCTGGCGCAGGCGTGGGCGAGCTGGCAAATCGGCCGGGCGGGAGCCGGCTATGTCGAGGAAAAAAAGCCGAAGTTAAAGGCCGAGAGCTTAGGGCTAAAAGTTGCACAAGCCAAGAACTCGGAAGCTCACATCCCGGAGATGAAGGCTTCGATCCTCGCGGTGGTGCGCCGTGCCCTGCCGAGCGCGATTTACGGCGTGCTCACCCAGCAGTTCGGGCTTTTTTTCCTATCGTTGGCGGGCACCACACTGGCGGTCGCCCAGTTCGGGGCACTGAGCCGCATCGCGGTGGTGCTCGGGGTGCTGATCTCGGTGAACCAGATCGTTTTTGCGCCGCGTTTCGCCCGCATCGAAAACAAGTCCGATCTGCCGCGCGCCTATGCGCGTTACCTGGGATTTATCCTGGCGCTTTGCCTGCCTTTGAATCTGGCGGCTTGGTGGATGCCGGAGCTTCTCCTGAAGTTGGTGGGTTCCAGCTACGCGGGCATCGTCCCCGAGCTGCGGCTGGCGGTGCTGGCCGCGACGCTACAGGCGGCGGGAGGCAGCGGGTTCGCGCTGGGTTACGCCCGCGGCTGGCATATGCCACCGCTGGTGGGTATCGCCTCCATGTTAGCTGTGCAGGCCGCTTGTGTCGTCTGGCTGGATCTCGGCGTCCTCCAAGGCGTCCTTGTGATGGCCGTGGCTATCGGGTTCCACCAGGTGATCGTCAACGTCGGCTACTGCGCATATCGGATGAGGAGCGTTGAGCCAGAAGCGGTGAGCTGAGAGCTTCCGATATTTAATACTGATGATGCCCCCCAAGTGGTTTTCTTATTTTTTATCCGGCGACCGGCGTGCATGCTGGGCAACCGTGCTGGGTGGGGTGGTGCTGTTTTTATCCACGCTGCATTTCCCGGCGGTGCCGGATGTGGGACTCGATGAGACGTGGCAGGTTTTGCTTTCACAGGCGCAACTGCACGGGTGGCGTTTTGGCCGGGAGGTGATCTTCACCTACGGTCCGCTGGGGGCCCTGGAAAACTATGTGCAACTGCCGGCTCTGTATGGGGCGCAAGTGCTGTGGCAGGTGCTCTCGCGTGCCGCGTCCGCGTTGCTCGTCACCCGGCTGGCGTTGCGCCTGCCGGGCTGGCTGGGCGCGACCGCACTCGGTCTGGCGTCTTTTTTATATTATGTGAACCAGGGCCACGATCCGGTCGATCCCTTCCTGTTGTTTGTGGTGCTGGCGGCGGGTTTCACCTTGCTTGACGAAGCTGCCGGACGCGCTTGGCGGGGGCTGGCTCTGGCCGTGCTCACCGCGCTGGCGTTGATCAAATTCACACTCTTTCTCGCGGCAGGATTTGCCTTAATGGTGGCGATGATGGAGCAGGTGCGGCGGCGAAATTTTTTTGCGGCGATGATCACCGGCGGGGTATTTGCGGCGGGATATCTCATTTTTTGGAAGTTGCTGGGACAGCAATGGGGCGATCTGGCCGGCAGCGTGCGCTGGTCGTATGAAGTCGCGGACGGCTACATCGACGCGATGCAACTGCGGAGAAGTTGGACGGCGCTTTTCGCCGCCGCGTTGCTGACGACGATGACTTGCGCGCTTTCGCTACTGGCCACCTGCGGGCGCAAGGTGTCCCGGGAAACGTGGGCGACGTTTTTGTTGACGACAGGCTGTCTTTATCTCGCGTGGAGGCACGGCACGGTGCGCGGGGACGGGAGCCACTTGCCCGGGTTGTTTTACGCGATCGCGGTGTGGCCGTTCTTTTTGCTGGCGCAGTCGTCGCGCCGCGCGGGGTCCGTGCGGCTAACGCTGGCTGCGCTGGGTCTGGCGTTGTTGTCCATCGGGTGCATGGTCCGCATGGACGCGCTGGCGGCAAGGGCGCACGATTTTGCGGGTAACCTCGCGGGCAATACGGCGAAGCTCGTCCGCCCGTGGCACGCTCATGCCGTGTGGCGCGACGCGGCGAACGAGGCGCTGGATCGGATGGGCAAGACGGCGATCAACCGGCAGTGGCCGGCGGGGGCCACGGTGGGCGTGTATGGATCAAACTACGCGTCGCTGGCCGCACGCGCCGATTTCAAGCCGCTGCCCAACCTCCAGCCTTATTCGGCCTACACGCCGGCGTTGGCGGCGAAAGATTACGAGGCGTTTCTCCGCGCGGAACCCGATCTGATGTTTGTCGATCTGACTCCGATCGACAACCGTCTGGCCGGCGGAGAAAACCTGCACCTGCTCACCCGCCTGCTGCAAGATTACCAATGGGAAAAAATCGTGGAGTCTTTTGTGTTGTTAAGACGCCATGCGGCGCCCGCTGGGAAAACATCCGACAAACAAGAGCCCGTGCGGGTGATGGAGTCCGTCCTCTTCGGGCAAGCGCTGCCGCTGGCCATCCCTGCCAACGCGCCCGTGCAAATGGAGGCGGAGCTGGCGTTGACGAAGCTTGGACGTGCGTTGCGGTTTTTCTACGCCCTGCCATCGATCAAGCTCAACGTGGTGGCCGATGAAGCGCGGGAACCCACCCCTTACCGGCTCACCTGGCGTCTGGCGGGTGAAGGCGTGACGGTTTATCCTTTTCTGACATCCAACGCCGATTTGGAAAACTGGATGCGTCACGGACAAAGCGCGAAGGTGCGGACGGTCTCCTTTGATGCGGTCGCCGCTCGCTGGTTGTATCGGGAGCCGTTCAGGGTCACGTTGCGACCGTTGTCCGTGCCAGTTCCAGTGGCGGACCATTTCTAGCTGCAAGCCTCACCGCCATGCCCTCCGAAGTTCCCGAACTTACGCTCCTGATTCCCACAGCCGGGCGGACGCGCTATCTGCCGGAGTTGTTTGCGTCGCTGGCACTACGGGGCGACGAGGCGTTGGAAATCGTGGTGGGTTATCATGGTTGCGAGGAGACGGCGGGGCGTTGGCTGGCGGCGTTGCCGTTGCCGGCCGAACAGGTGCGCACCTACGCCATCCCGGGGGGCGGCGGCATCCCGGCCAACTGGAACGCCGGGGTCGAACGCGCGCGCGGACGCTACCTGTTTATCATGGGCGACGACGACGTGTTTGCCCCGGGCGGACTGGCCGCGATGCTCGCGACGGCGAAGGCGGGGCGGGGCGACCTGCTGGCCTTCGAGCGCGACATCATCGATGTCGAGAGCCGGCCGCTGCCAGAAATCACGTGGGAGCACGCGGCGTTTCTCAAGGGACGCACCCAAGGTCTGCAACGGGTCGAAATGGCGAACGCGTTTCCGTCGCCGCCTTTCATGTCGAGCCTCCATCGCACGGCCTGGCTGCGCGGCCTGGGGTTTCGCGGCGAGGCGGGCGGGGCGGCCGATCTGGATCTTTTTTTACGGGCGGCCGCGGCGGGTTACGACCTGGAGGTGTGCGCGGGGCGGCCGATTCTTTACCGTGTCCATGCGGGGTCATACACGGAGTGCGCGCCGCTGGTGAACCAGGCGCTGACGGTGATGGCGTGGAATGCGGGCCAGTCGCCGGCCTGGCGGGAGATGGCGGGCTTCCGCGAGCAGGAAGCGTGGCTGTGGCGCGGCGAGGTGAATGCGCGGTTGCGCGCAGGGAATTTCAAGGAAGCGCGTGAAATACTACGGCGCGAAGGCAGCCGATTGGGCTGGCAGGTGCGCGCGCGCCTGACACTCAAGGCCGCGCTGGGTATCCGCGAATGGCGGCCGCGACGGTTCCGGGCGAAAAACTAGGAGCTGGTATTCCATCAGTGTTAAACGGCTTAATCTGCGGAAATTAATGATCGGACGCATTCACATGGTGACCCCTGAACTGCCGCCGCGCGCGGGCGGAGTGGCGGACTATGCGGAGCAACTGGCGGCGCATTGGCCGGAGGAAAAACTTTCCGAATGGTGGGTGGCGGCCGGTGCGGCGGAGGCTGCTCAGGCTCATCCCGTTTGGGCGGTAAAGACGGTGCCGGTTGATGCCTCCGGGAAAAGGTGGCCGGAGACGGGGACGTTGTTCGTCCACTACACCCAGTATGGTTACGCCGGTGACGGGATTCCTTGGCGGCTGGTGCTCGGATTGTGCCGATGGCGGCGCAAAGCCGAGAGTTCTTACGGCCGCGAGGCGCGCCGGCTTGTCGTGTTTTTTCATGAGACGTGGCTGGAGGGTCCGCCATGGAGGCGGCGCGGGATCGTTGCGCCTTTTGCGCGCTGGTGCGCCCGCGCGCTGGCCGGCGCGGCGGATGTGGTGGTGACCAATTGCGGGAGGCACGCCGCGCAACTGGGAGACGTGTGCGATGTCACGGTGCTGCCGGTTCCGGCAAATATAAGCCCGGAGGCTGCCGGGAACCATGGGCCTGGACCCAAGCGTTCGAAGCTGCGTCTCGTCATCTTCGGGCTGCCGGAGACGCGGTTGCGGACGCTGAAGGCACACCGTTTTTTTATTTCCTGGCTGCGCAATCGCGGTGGGCTGGGGGAGTTGGTTCTGCTCGGCGCGGGGGACGAGACGGATCGCTTCGCGGTCAAAGGCGCCCGTTTGGCCGATGAGCTTGCAGGGGCGGGTGTCCGCCGTGTGGGCGCGACAGATGCGGCGGGGGTGAGTGTTGAACTGGTCCGGGCCGATCTGGGGTTGAGCGCTTATGCCGCCGATGAGACGGGCAAGTCGGGCACACTGGCCGCATTGTTTGCGCACGCGTGCGCGGTGGGTTGCGCCGGGCATGATGCGGGGGGACTGGCGCTTGATCTGTCGCCAGGCGCGGAGGGTGCGCCCCGCGATTGGGATCAATGGCAGGATGTCGGCGCTTGCGCGAAGCGGGAGGCGCGAGTCGCCGCCTATGTCGCGGGCGCACTCAACTGGGATAAACATGCGGCGCGGCTGGCGGAGCTGATTCGGGAAGGCTGAAACCGGAATTCGCCAAAATCCCGGGTTTTAAGTCTCAACATTTCCCCCTGCAAACGCTGACTGGACAAGAAAGCGTTAAAACGGGTGACTGTTGCTTACCTTGGTCTCATCCGTCCCTTTTTTGATTACCTTTACCCATTGAAAGTCCTGATCCTCATCCCCTCGGTAAACCCCGGGCAAGGCGGTCCGGTGGTCGTGCTGGAGCAATTCGCGCGCTACCAAGCCCGCGACGGGGACAGGCTGCACGTGGTGTCGTTCGACGATCCTTCCACCGAATCGGCGCGGGAATTCCCCTATCCGCTGACCGCGCTGGGGCCGTGCCCAACTTTCTACGGCTATACCACGAAGCTCGAGCCGTGGCTTCATGCCCATGCGAAGAACTACGACGTGGTGGTGGTCCATGGCATCTGGCAATACCACAGCCTCGCGACTTGGCGGGTGTTGTCGGGGGTGCCGGTGCCCTACGTGGTCTATACGCATGGCATGCTCGATCCCGGGCACAACAAGGTGAGCCGGCGCAAGCAGCTCAAAAAACAAATCTATTGGTGGCTGGCGGAATTCTGGGTGCTGCGGCGTGCGGCGGCGGTGTTCTTCACCACCGAGCAGGAGCAGCGGATCGCGACCAAGGGCATGTGGCCGCTGCGTTGGAGGCGCGCGGAGATCGTGCCCTACGGGCTGGAGCAACCGCCTGAAAACTCGCAGGAGCAACGCGAGATTTTCCTGAAACTGTTTCCCGGTTTGCGCGGGCGTAGGATACTGTTGTTCCTCGGTCGCTTTGATCCGAAAAAAGGCGCTCGGATGCTCATGAAAGCCTTTGCAGAACGGGCGGAGGC
The DNA here is from genome assembly GCA_025352985.1 of Verrucomicrobiota bacterium. GTDB lineage: Bacteria > Verrucomicrobiota > Verrucomicrobiia > Opitutales > Opitutaceae > Rariglobus. The sequence continues at coordinate 17,996 of JANXRL010000004.1, read as the reverse complement.
CCATCCCGAGGTGACGTTGGTGATGGTGGGGCCGGACGACGAGAACGAAGGCTCGGTGCTGCGCGCGCTCGTCCCCGAAAGGCTTCGCGACCGCGTGGTGTGGACCGGCCTCATGTTGGGTGATGAAAAATGGGGCGCCTTCCGGTCGGCAGAGGCTTTTGTCATCCCGTCCTACACCGAGAACTATTGCATCGCGGCGGTCGAGGCGCTGGCGTGCGGGTTGCCGGTGCTGATGTCGGACAAGGTCAACATTCACTCCCTGGTGGAGGCGCACGGCGCGGGCTATGTGGAGAAAGATAACGTGGCGGGCTGCAGCCGGCTGCTCGACCGCTGGCTGGCCACGCCCAAGGCGGAGTGGACCGCGATGGGTGCGAGCGCGTTGAAATGTTATCGCAAGGAATTCCAGATCGAGGACGCCTACCGGTGTTATCGCGAGGCGCTCGTCCGGGTGGCGAAGGCCGCATCCCCTTCCATTCACAAGCCATGACCGCATCGCAACGCATGCTCATCCTTTCCGCCGCGATCCTGCTGGTGGTCGCGACTGGCCTACAGTTCGCGCCGAAGCAGCGTGCGCCGTTTTTCACGCCGCCCCAGCCGATCGGCAACATCGCGCCCCAGGCGGTGGCGGGCTGGGACGTGGAGGAGCGCAAGATGGGCGACACCGAGCTGGTGCGCAAAGAGGTGAAAAAAATCCTGCACTATGACGACGCGTTTTTCCGCATCTACCGTCGGGGGAACACGGAGGTGGGCGTCTATGTGGCCTACTGGGAGCCCGGCATGATCGACCCGAGCGACGCGGCCATCCACAGTCCGGACCTCTGCTGGGTGAACGCCGGCTGGCGCGAGCAACGGCACGACTACGCCAGCCGGTTGGAAGACGGTGCGGGACGGCCTCTCAAGATCGCGCAATTCCGCGATTTCAGCACGGCGGACGGAGTTCATCAGGAGGTGTTGTTCTGGCATCTCGTGGGCGGGAAGCTGTCGGGCTACGTGCTCGGACCTAGCAGCCGCTGGCGCGAACGACAGTCGGTCCTGTGGGAGAGCCAGCTCAACACCTGGTTCGGGTTCCGCCAGCGGGAACAGTTTTTCATTCGCATCACGACGAACCGCACCATCGCAGAGCTGACGGCGAGTCCGTTGTGGCCGGAGATCATCCGCAGCCTTGCGCCGACCGGCCTGCTTGAGGAGGAGGCCAAAAAATGAACGCAGCCATAAAGAATGACGCGCGGACGCAGCCGAGTTTTTCGCTCTGGAACCGTCTCGGGCGGGTGGCGTGGGCGGTGGTTTACTGGACGCTGTTCCGGCCCTCGCCGCGGCCGTTGCACGGCTGGCGGGCGATGTTGCTCCGGCTTTTCGGCGCGCGGATGGGGAAGGGCACGCATATCTATCCCGGCGCGCGCATTTGGGCGCCTTGGAACCTGGAGTGCGGCGACGCCGCCGGGGTCGCGAGCGGGGCGATCCTTTACAACCAAGGTTTCATCACGATCGGCCGGCGCGCGGTCGTCTCGCAGGGCGCGCATCTCTGCGCCGGCACGCATGATCATGAGCAACCGGGTTTCCCGTTGATCACAAGCCCCATCACGGTCGGGGCCGAAGCCTGGCTGGGCGCGGAGTGTTTCGTGCTCCCGGGAATCACGATCGGTGAGGGCGCGGTCGTGGGCGCCCGCGCGGTGGTCGTGAAAGACGCGCCTCCCTGGATGGTGTGCGTCGGCCACCCCGCCAAGCCGGTCAAGCCGCGGACCTGTCGTCCGTCATAAGCTTATCCCGTCACCGTGAACAAAGTTCCCGTATCCTTCCTGATCCCGGCCAAGAATGAGGAGCGCAACCTGGACCGTTGCCTGGCGGCCATCTCTTGGGCGGACGAGGTTTTCGTCGTCGATTCGGCGAGCACGGATGGCACAGGGGCAATCGCTGCCGCGCACGGCGCCAAGGTCGTGCAGTTCGCCTTCAACGGCACCTGGCCGAAAAAGAAAAACTGGGCGCTGCGCAACCTGCCGTTTTCGCACGAGTGGGTCTTTATCTTGGATGCCGATGAAGTCCTGCCGCCGACGACCGAGCTCGAAGTGCGCGCCATTGTGACTTCCCCGGGCAGCCTGACGGGTTACTGGATCAACCGTCGTTTCTGTTTTCTGGGGACATGGCTGAAGCACGCCTATTATCCCAACTGGAATCTGCGCCTGTTCCGCCACCGGCTGGGCGCCTACGAAAAAATCACCGGCAGCGACACCCAGAGCGGCGACAACGAAGTCCATGAACACGTGGTCGTGCAGGGTGAGACCGCGCGCATGCTGTCGGAAATGGACCACTACGCGTTCCCAGACGTGGCCACCTTCATTGAGAAGCACAACCGCTATTCCAACTGGGAGGCGCGCGTGGCGGTCGAGGGTTGCCTGACTGGCGGCAGCGGGCACCTGCAGTCACAGACGGTGGGCGTGCGCCGCACGATCAAGCGGCTCTCGCAGCGCCTGCCTTGTCGTCCGCTGCTCCGGTTTCTTTACGTTTATCTCTGGCAGCGGGGCTTCATGGACGGACGCGCGGGCTACCACTTCGCCCGGCTTCACGCCACGTATGAACTGCTCTGCGTGGTGAAGGAGTATGAGTTGAAGCAGGCCAGGCGGCCGGGAAACCTGAAAGTTGAAGGTTGAGATATGAAACCGGAACTTCATACCTCGCCTTTTCTTATCTATACCCCTCGGGTTTCAGCTTTTCGGTCTCAGGTTTCCCTTCCCCCATGCGCTTTCTTAATATTTCCCGGCTTTTCATGTCCGTCGTTCTGCCGATGGGGATTTTCCTCGGCACCTTTTTGTTGCAGATGTGGCTGAGCTACGACGTATCGCTTTTTCCACTCTATATCCTGCCGGTCGCGGCGTTCAGCTACACCATGGGACTGCCTGGGGCGATTTTTTCGGTGCTGCTGGCGACGGGGCTCTGGTTGGTGGGGAATCTTCTCACGGGTTACCAATATCAATACGACTACTCGTGGGTGGTTTACTACAACGCGGGAGCGCGTGGCGTGGTCTTTGCGATGGTCGCGGTTTTTATCCTGCTCTTTAAGCATGTGGTGGAACAGCACCGGCAGCGCATGGAGGCGATGCGCGCGCTGCTGAACGTCTGCCACGGCTGCGGTTCGTTGCAGGGCAGCGACGGGCGATGGGTGCCTTTTGAACAGCTCTCCGTGCCGAGAAGCCGTCCCGTGTGCGAATGCCCGCGTTGCGCCTCCGTGACGGCTCCGCAAGCCAAGGTTTGAAGACCCGGAGCTGACCGCTCGGTTTTAATAAATGCCCCTCCGCATCCTTCACGTCATCGGCAGTGTCAATCCCGCCGCCGGAGGACCGATCGAGGGCGTAAAGCAGTTGTCGAGGGTCAACTCCGACTATGGCCATACCATCGAGGTGCTGACCCTTGAGGATCCGTCCAGCCCGTGGTTGGACAAGATTGGCTTCCCTGTCCATGCGATGGGACCGTCGTTTACGCACTACGCCTATTGCCCGCGCCTGGTGCCTTGGTTGCGCGCCCACCACCGCGACTACGACGTGGTGATCGTGAACGGCATCTGGGGCTACAATGCCATCGGCGTATGGCGCGCCCTGCGGGGAACCTCGACGCCCTATTACGTTTACACGCATGGGATGCTCGATCCCTGGTTCAAGTATCGTTTTCCATTCAAGCACCTGAAGAAATGGTTGTTCTGGCCTTGGGCGGTGTTTCCGGTTTTGCGCGATGCCCATGGCGTGTTTTTCACCTGCGAAGAGGAACGGCGGCTGGCGCGAAAATCCTTCTGGCTCTACGATTGCAACGAGATCGTGGTGAACTACGGCACGCCCGGCGTTCCGGATGCCGCCATCGACTACGGCGCGGCTTTTCTGGAAAAACATCCCGGTCTGAAACCGTTCCGCCGATTTGTGTTTCTGGGCCGGGTTCATCCCAAAAAAGGCCCCGACATCATCATCAAGACGATCGCCCGCCTGCAGGCGGCGGGCCGCTGGGACCCCGCCGCGATGCGGCTCATCATGGCCGGTCCGGCGGACGGGGCCTATGCGGCGCGGCTGCAACGCCTGGCGGTAAAACTGGGCGTGGGCGGCAGCATCGTGTGGACGGGCTTGCTGCTGGGTGGCGACAAGTGGGGCGCGCTGCAATGCGCGGAAGTGTTCGTGCTGCCTTCGCATCAGGAAAATTTTGGCATCGCAGTGGCGGAGTCGCTGTCGGTGGGCGTGCCGGTGCTGATTTCCAAGTCAGTCAACATCTGGGCCGACATTGTGGTGGACGGGGCGGGCACGGCCGCGGACGACACGGTGCCGGATTTTGAACGGCAGATGGTCGAATGGCTGGACATGAGCGCGGGACAAGTCGCGGCCATGCGTCTGCGGGCGAGGAAATGTTTTGAGGCCCGCTATACGGCGAAGCGCGCCGCCGTTTCGATGCTGGCGAACATCTACCAGATCATGGCGACAGAGAAGGTAAGGGATCGAAGCTGAGAGCCCAGAGCTCATAGTATTTTGATCGCAGTTGGAGGCTTGCGGGACGGGAAAGCGTCGCCGACTCTCCTGGGTATGCGGCGTTTTTTTTGTGCATTTTTTCTGGCGATCGGCGTGGCGCGCGGCGCGCCCGTCTCGGACTGGGGGATTGACGGTTGCCTGACCTGTTTTTCTCCCTCCGATGGAGACTTTACGGCTTATGTGCGGCTGCTGAAGGACGCGGGGGTGACATGGGTGCGGGAGAGGGGCGCGTGGATCGACGAAACGACGGAGGGCGGCAGACAATTGTTGAGCCGCCTGCGAACCATGAAGGCGGCGGGGTTGCACGTGGTGGCGTTTGCCGGGTCGCCTGAGACGCGGGTCGAACAGGCGGGCAACGAGTTGCCGGAAGACTTGCGGGCGGTCTATGCCGGGGCCTTTAAACAGGGGCGAAATGCCGCGGGGCTCGTGGATGCGTGGGAGATGACGGGCGAGCCGGATGTCGGCTACTGCCGCGATCTGCCGGACCGGCTGGCGGCCTTTAACAAGGCGATGTATTGGGGGCTGCACGACGGCGCGGCCGCCGCCGGGCTAACCACTGTCGTGCTGATGGGTGCGCTGGCGCTGCCTCCCGGCCCATGGATGGAGCGCGCGATACGCAACGGCCTGCTCGAATGCACCGATGCCTATAATTTCCACTTTTACGGCCATGCCCGCGACCTGCCCGGCGTGATCGCGGCTCACCGGGCTTTGCTGCGAGCGACGTTTCCACCCTCGGGGCTGGCGGCGCGGCATGGCCGGCCGGGCGCGATGTTTCCCGAAAGCCAAGCGGCGGCGCCGCGCGCCGCGCCGCCGATGTGGATCACGGAATGCGGGATCAACGCGGTGGCGCCAGACAATTTCTACAATCCGCAACGTCGGGCGTTGCAGGCGGCGTTTGCGCGGGAGACGGCGCGGGCGGCGCGAGCGGCGCGAGATGTGGCGGTGTTCATGCCCTTCATCCTCGTGCACCAAGATGACCCGCATGCAATGACCGTCAGGGCGGATTTCACGCTGCCTGCCTGGGATGTGTATGCGGATTATGTGCGCGGCCATGCGTGGCCGCAGCGTCCGCTGGTGCGGGCGGAAGCAACGTCCAATCGCATCGTGACGCAGTGGATGCCGGACAACGCCACCACCGTGCCGCACAAGGTCGCGGGCACCTACCGCTTCCTCGCGGACGGTCCGGTGCGCGGCGTGTTGCGGGTTTATAATTTCGGGCAGAAGCCCGCGTGCGGCCGGATCGAGGCGGGGGTGTTGCCTCATGTGAAGATCGTGTCGTCGTCGCTCGTCGCGACGGGTGGCGGGCGGTTGCAATCGGCGGAGTTGGTGGTGGCGGCGGGCGGGCGCATCGATGTGCCGGTGGAGTTCAGCCCGGCGGCGCAGGGGTATTTTCGCGATGAGTGGGCGGCGGCTTTTACGGGGGAAGGCGGACGGCGTTCGCCGGTGGCTTTTGGGTTGGAGCGCTGGCCGGAGGCGAGGGATTTTACCGAGTCGCCCCTTGCCTTGAAACAGGCGGGCAAAGTTTCTCTCGAAGGGGGGGCGACCGCCGGTAAACCGGTCGGCCCGTGGACGCCCTTGAACGGGCTTGAGGTGACGAGCGCCACGATGGGCGGAGGGGTTTTCCAAGTGGGTCGGGTCAGCCGTGATCCGCTGCTCCCGACGACGGCGGTGGCGGCGGTGGACGGGTTGCCGGCTAAGGGATTCCTGCGCCTGCAACTGAACCGGCCGATGGCATCGGTCGCGTTAGTGCGGGTTGATCTTGTGGACAAGAAAGGGCAGCGCTTCTCCATCTGGGAAAACTTCGGGATGAATTATGCGCGGCCTTCGCCTGACGTGTGGCTGGGCATAGAGGATTTCAATGTCTATTTCTGGGGGCGTTGCGGAGCGGATCCGCGCCTGCGTCCCGCAGATGTGAGGGAGGTTCAGCTCAGGTTCTATTACCGAAAAGCCAACGAGCCGGTGGACGCGCGATTATCGTTCATGAAAGAGGTGGAGGGCGAGGGAAGCCATGGGCTTCGTTGACGGACGGTTTGACGTCGCGGGCCGCACCGTTTGAGTGATGGAGTGAATCCCCTCCACGCCGCCCCGGCCGTTCCGTCCCGACGCATTCTGGGTGTTGATTTTTTTATCGGACCGGTGGACTTGGCGGTCAAGCGGGCGATCGGAAATCAGGAATCTGAAGCCGGAAATAAAAAACCTGAAACTGGCGGTTTGGTGGTTGCTCCGTCCGCGCCGGGACTGGCGGTCGATCTCGTGCGGGCGCCGTCCTACCGGGAGGCTTTGCAAACCGCCGATCTGGTGCTGACTGATTCCGGTTTTATGGTGTTGCTGTGGCGATTTTATACGGGGGAGAAACTGCCCCGGCACTCGGGGCTCAAATTTTTGAAGGCGGTGCTGGCCTGCCCGGAATTAAAGCGGCCGGGCGCGGTGTTTTGGGTCATGCCATCGAAGGGTGACGATGTGCGCAACCGCGCTTGGTTGATGTCGAAAGGTTTTCCGGTGACGGAAGACGACACCTACATCGCGCCCGCTTACCCGGCATCGGGGGAGCTGGTTGACGCGGTGCTGGTGGAGCGGCTGTCGGCGCGGAGGCCGCAGGTGGTTATGCTGGCGATCGGCGGCGGTGTGCAGGAGCGGCTGGGGTGCACGTTGCGCGCGCAACTGCCGTATCGGCCGGGTATCCTCTGTCTGGGTGCGGCCATCGCTTTTCTTACCGGAGGGCAGGTTAATATACCGGCTTGGGCGGACCGGCTGGTGCTCGGCTGGCTTTTGCGCCTGCTTTCCAATCCGCGCAGGTTCTGGCGTCGTTACTGGGAAGCGTTGCGGCTGGCCCCGCTGCTGTGGCGGTGCCGCGAGCGACTGCCTGAGCTGGCAGTTAAAAGTTAAGAATTGAGAACTCAATTACAGGCGGTGCGCCTAGGCTAACCTTAAGCGGTCTTAAGGAGTGGCAATTTCAAGTTCGCACCTTTTAGCTTTTGGTCTTCGGGTTCTGTGTTTCGATTTTTCCTCTTTTCCCTTTCTCAATGATCGCCTATCGGCAACGTGGTTTCGTCAACGTCTATGCCTTCATAATCAATGGCATGGCGGTCGCGTTTTTATTGTTTTATGCGCAGGTGGTGCTTTGGAAATATCCGGAATCTCTGGCACCGGTCAATCTGCTGGCTTACTGCATCGCCGTTTTTGTGGGCATGGCGGCGAGCATCGGGGATGTGCGCCAGAAGGGATACACTTTGCATCTTTTGGGTTGGTTCGGCGGCGGTGGACTGGCGGCCCGACAGGTTTTCTACGTGGCGGCCTGTATTTTTGCGCTGATGTTTGCGACGAGGGATCGGGCGCTCAGCCGTCTTTTTCTGGGCACCTACCTTTTCTTGCTTGGTGGTTTGCTCACGTTTCTCCACGCGAAATTTCCCCGGTTTCTTGCGAAGGGGTTGTTTGCGGACAACGCGAAGGCTCCGACAATTTTCGTCGGTCGCGCGGGTGACATGGAGGAACTGGACGATTGGATCAGCAATCGCGGCCATCTGGGCATCCGGCCGATGGGGTTTTTGTCGGAAGACAAGCCGTCGCGCGCGGAAAGGGCTATCGCACCCTATCTGGGTCGCATCGGAAATCTGGAGGCGGTCATCGAAAAGCACAGAATCCGGCAGGTTGTGCTGATGGGGTGGATGTCCGATGTGGAGAAGGTGGAGCGCATCATCGAAATCTGCGAGAAGGAGGGTTGCCGCTTCATGATCCACAACAATCTGGATGCCAGGTTCGCACGGCCGCTGATTCCCGTGCAAGAGGGTGGGCGGCATTTCCTCGCGTTGCAGGACGAGCCGCTCGAAGACCCGTTCAATCGCATGTGCAAGCGGTTTATGGATATCTGCATCTCCCTTCCCGTGGTGGTGTTCATCATTCCGCCGCTTTTTGTCTGGGTGTGGCTCATGCAGCGATGGCAGGCGCCCGGTCCGGTGTTTTTTGTGCGTCCGCGCGGCGGGATCAACCGCACCACGTTCAACATGCTCAAGTTTCGCTCCATGTATTCCGCAGAGCACGATATCAACCGGCAGGCGACCGAGGGTGACAGCCGGGTCTATTCGTTCGGGCAATTCCTGCGGCGCACCAGCCTCGACGAGTTCCCCCAGTTCATCAACGTCCTGTTCGGCAGCATGAGCGTGGTGGGGCCTCGTCCGCACCTGCCGCAGCATGACGCGGATTTCAGCGAGATAAACCGCTCCTATCGGATACGATCCCTCGTGAAACCGGGCATCACCGGTCTGGCCCAGGTGAGCGGGTTCCGCGGGGAGATCACCGAGCCGGAAAAACTCCACCAGCGCGTTTACTGGGATCTTTATTACGTCACGCACTGGTCATTCGCACTGGATATTCAGATCGTGCTCAGAACCGCCTGCCAGGTGGTCTTTCCGCCGAAGTCGGCGTATTGATCCAGTTTTTACCGTCTTTGGTTTTCCAGCTCTGCCCAGCGGCCGAGCAAGGCGGCGGAGACGCACCAGAGAAGGAGGGTGGCGGGGTGCCGGGAGGGGAAATCCACGAAGGCGTGGGCGAGCGTGGCGCCGAGGGCCAATACGACAAAAAGGAGGTGGGGCCTCATGAGGACATGGTTGCGCCAAAGTTGATAAAGGCCGTAGCCGAGCGCGGCGAGAAACATGCCCGCCCCGACCAGACCAAGCTCATCGAGCAGTTCCACGTAGTCGTTGTGGGCTTGTTCCCAGCGATAGGTTACCCCGGGTCTCCCCGGCACGGCAGTGATCTCGGGATATTGTCTTTGGTAGGGCGGGAAAGCGTAGCGGAAGCTGCCCGCGCCCCATCCCGTCATGATGCGGTCCTGAGCCATCTGCCAGGCGGCCCGCCGGACGACCAGCCGGCTGCTGACGGAGGAATCGGCACTGCCGTTCTGGATGAGATTGCCCAGTCGGGAGAACGAGCGGTCGATATTGAGAAAATAGGCGCCCAGACCGATGAAAAGAGCGAATCCGCCGCAGAGCAGGCCGACCGCCAGCGGGCTGCGGCCCTCGCCGCGCGTGACGGCACAGCGGATGATGAAGCCGATGAAGGCAATCAGCACAAAGCCGAGCAGCAGCAAAGTGGCGGCCCGCGAGACGGTGAGGAGCACGCCCATTCCGATCAGAATCGCGAGGAAGGCGAAGACCGGGGCGGGGTTGGCCCGCTCGAGGCGCCGTTCACCCCGGGCGAAGTGCCGGTAAAACAGGGCGATGCACAGCATGAACACCAAGTTGAGGTAAGCCCCGGCATGGTTTTTATACAGGATGGTGGCAAAAACCGGACCGGTCTTGGGCTGGATGAACCACAGGATTTTATAGCTGCCGGTGACACGTTGGAGGATGCCCACGAGGGTGAGCACCGCGCCGTTGGCCACAACAAAGGTGAACAAGTGTTGCACGGCCATCCGCCGGGTGAAGCCCACCCATACGGCGCACATGGCCAGCCATGGTGTGGCGTAGAGCATGAGCGCGTGCCATGCGTTCATCTTTTCAAAGGGAGCGAGGACGCTCGTGGGCAGCCATGTGATGTGCTCGACGGGCACGAGCCACCAGGAGGAGCCGTTGACCGCGTAAATCCAGGACGGGTTGAGCGCCTGCACCGTGATGTAGCCCAGCAGAGCCAGCCCGATCCAGAAGATCGGGAAACGGACGAGCTTGGGCCACATGATGAGCGTGAACGCGCCTCCGCTCCCTTCCTCGGCAGAGTATGCACGGTTGATGAGCGATATCACCAGACCCGTGACGGCAAAGCCCAGACTGATGAACTGGCTCCAGTTATAAACCCCGCCGAGCGCCCAGACCGTAAAACCGAGATGGGCGCAGATGATCACCAGCAAGGCTTTTTCCAATGGATGGAGATTGACGGTCGCCCGTGCTTCTCCCCGAAAAGCCTGCAGGGCCGGGTCGATATGGAAAGGGGCGTGGGGGCGAGATAGCATGGGTTGGATAAAACCTGAAAAACAGAAATCCTGAAAATGAAAAAATGAAAGGTGCGTAAAGCGAATCTGGCACCTGGGGTGGTCGCCCAGAGTCTAAAGCGGCTTGGTGTATTCGCAGCCGTTCTCGTCGGTGAAAACGAGACTGGAGGCATGGTCGGGGGCGGCGTCGATTATTTTTGTGAAGCGCAGGCCGAGGGTGCGGTCAACGTAGTCGTTGAGACGCACGATGCGGTCGTTCATGATGACTTTGGAATCGCGGCCGGACAGGCGCACGCCAGTGATGCGCAGAGCCTCGATAAAGGTGTTGATTGCGGGGTTAGCGAGAGGCTTGGGAGCGGGCGGGGGGCTTGTCTTGACGACCGGAACGGACGGGGGCGGGACGACAACAATCGGGGCGGGTTTCTCAATCACCACGGGCGCGGGAACCGGGGCGGGAACAGGAATGGGGGTGGTCGCTTGAGGCGGTGGCGGCGGGGTGACTTCAGATCCGGGAATCGCCGGCAGGGTCACGGTGGGGATCGCAGGAGTGACGGCCACAGGCGGCACCGGTTTGGGGCGGTGACCGAGGGCGGATTTGACGGCTATGACCGGGGTGGAATCGAGGTTAAACAGCACGAAAGTGACGACACCGGCCGTGACCAGCACGAGGCCGCCGCCCACAAGTAGCAGCATTAGGGCGCGCGCGGGCATGGGGGGGCGGCGTTTGACGACGCGCGGTGAACGCGGGCTGTCGGCGGGCGCGGCGGCGGCGGGGGCGATGAACGGAGGGACGTCTGTGCGCTGACGCTGGGCTTTTTTAAGCGCTTCGTTGATGAGACTCATGGCGGGAAGTGGGAAGTTATTCGGTGAGATTGCGCATGTCGCGGTGGGCGCGGCGGACGTCCCAGTAGGTGACTTGGTCGGAGTCGCGGATGTAGGCCGCGAGCATCGATTTGTCGCAAAGATTGTTTATGATGCGGGGGATGCCCTTGCTGTAGCGGTGGACGCCGCGCAACGCCCAGCGGGAGAATGCGGGGCGCCCCATGCTGCCGGCGAGCGTGAGCCGGTGCTGCACATAGTGCGCCACGTCGCTCAGGCTAAGCGGGTGAAGTTCGTAGTGGATGAGGATGCGCTGGCGGAGCTGGCGAAGCTCTTCGCGAGCGAGCACGGCCTTGAGCTCTGGCTGGCCCATGAGGACGATCTGGAGAAGTTTCTGCTGGTCGGTCTCCAGGTTGGAGAGAAGGCGGATCTGCTCGAGGACGCCGAAGGATAGGTTTTGCGCCTCGTCGATGATGAGCACGATGTCGCGGCCGAGGGCGATGCGTTCGAGCAACACGCGGTTCATCTGCGCGACGAGGTCGTTCTGGCTGCGGCCCAGCTTGGACTCGCCGAGTTCGGTGAGGATGGCCTTAAGCATCTGAGTCTCGGTGACGCGCGGGTTGAGGATGAGCGCGGTGTCGTAGCGGGCGGCATCAAGCTCGTTGAGGAAGCGACGGCAAAGAGTGGTTTTCCCGCAGCCGACCTCGCCGATGAGCACGATAAAACCTTTGCGCTCCTGCACCCCGAATTTGAGATGTTGAAGCGCCTCCTGATGGGTCGGACTGAGATAAAGAAACTTCGGGTCCGGCGTGATGTTGAACGGCATCTCGCTCAACCCGTAGAAGCTCTGATACATGGCCTGATGGGAGTAGGCGCATGGCACGACGAACGCACGCCAAAAGCGGATTGATTGCGCGTTAGGGCGTTAATTCACGAATCTTTCCGATTTCACGCATAAAGAATTGAGCCTCGGGGGGAGACGATGCCAAGGTCCGTTCTCGGTATTTGATTCTCGAAATCCCGTCTATGGGAATCGCCCGGCACTCTTTTCTCAGTCATGAACCTGCGTCGGATCATCATCATCTTTTATCTGCTGCTCTTTTTGAGCGTGGGCGCGGGATCGTCGGTATTTTTCTGGCAGACGCGGCAAGAATACAACCAGCTCAAGTTGGTCGAGGCGTCCACGCAGCGGCGGTTGCGCGAGGCCGAGCAGCGGTTGCAGGAACAGGAATCGACGCTGCACAAGCTCCGCACCGATCCCGACTACGTTGCGATGATCATCCGCAAACGCCTCGGCTACGCGAAGCCGGAGGAATTTGTTTTCCGCTTCGAGGCGGACCAGTGAGGCGGCGGCGGCTTGCCAAAATGACGTTGCCCCTCGTCCTTCCGGCCCGCTCAATTCTCTCTTAAACCCATGGCCAAACCCACGATTGTCGAGGCATTTGAACGCGCAGGACAAGGACACGTTTTTGCGTTTTTCGACCAACTTGCACCCGCCGCCCAAAAGCAACTTCTCGCCGATGCGGCCGAGATCGACCTGCAAGAGATCGACCATCTCACGCGGACGCTGCTGGCCAAGGACGCGACGACGGGACTGAACCTCGACGGACTGGCCCCGGCGCCTTACGAACGGCTTCCGGAAAAAGGCGGCGACGCCAAAACGTGGACGGCGGCGAAGACCGCCGGCGAGGCGGCGTTGCGCGTCGGCCGCGTGGCGGCGTTCACCGTGGCGGGCGGGCAGGGCACGCGTCTCGGTTACGACGGGCCCAAGGGCACGTTCCCAGTTACGCCGATCAGAAAGAAAACCCTCTTTCAGGTTTTTGCTGAAAAAATCCGTGCGGTCGGCGTGCGCTACGGCAAGCCGCTCCCCTGGTTCATCATGACGAGTCACGCGAACCATGCGGCGACCGAGTCGTTTTTCGCCGAGCATGCGTTCTTCGGGCTTGATCGCGGGCACGTGCATTTTTTCCGCCAGGGCCGTATGCCCGCCGTGGACTTGCAGGGCAAAATCCTGCTTGAGGACAAAGGCGTGATCGCGATGTCGCCCGATGGCCACGGCGGCTCGCTGCGCGCCCTCGACCGCAGCGGCGCCCTCGACCTGATGGACAAGGCGGGCATCGACATCCTCAGCTACTTCCAGGTGGACAACCCCCTCGTGCGCGGCATCGACCCGGCCTTTATCGGCTGGCATGTGCTGCGAGGCTCCGAGATGTCCAGCAAGATGGTGCCAAAGGCCTATGCCGGCGAAAAAGTCGGCCACTTCTGCGCGCAGAACGGACAGGCGATCGTCATCGAATACTCTGATCTGCCCAAGTCCTACCAAGAGGAAATCGATCCCGCGATCGGCGCCCTTCGATACATCGCAGGCAGCATCGCCATCCATATTTTCGACACGAAATTCATCCGCCGCATGGCCGTCGGCGGCGAGGGCGTAGCCCTGCCGTTTCACCGCGCCGACAAGAAAATCCCGACGATCGACGCGGCGGGTAACGCGGTGAAGCCGGACAAGCCCAACGGTGTGAAATTTGAGATGTTCGTCTTTGACGCGCTGCCGTTCGCGAAGAACCCCGTCATCATCGAGACGCGCCGCGAGGATGATTTCTCACCGGTGAAAAACGCCGATGGACTCGATTCGCCCCGGACCTGTGCCGACGACCAGCTCCGGCAGTTCACGCGCTGGCTCAAGGCCAACGGTGCCGCCGTCCCGGCCGACACGATCGGCCTGCCGCCCTTCGCGATCGAGGTGTCGCCGCTCTTCGGCTACGACGAGGATTCGTTTGCCGACGCTTGGAAAAAACTTTCACCCAAGCCTGAAATCAAAGCCGGACTTTATCTCCAACCCTAACATGAGCACCCTTGCCAAAATCCAAGCCGCCGGTCAGGCCGGCCAACTGCTTCCCTCTACCGTTCAAAATATTTCCGACTGGTTGTCCGCCGGGCTGCCGGCCTGGGCTGAGTCCAGCATCGACGAACTCGTTACGAAGGCGGCGTGGGCCGAGTTGAACGACCGGTTCTACCGTTATCTGGAATTCGGCACGGGTGGCATCCGCGGCCGCACCATCGGCACCGTCACGACGGTGGCCGAGACGGGCGAGCCGAGCGCCATGGGCACGCCGGCGCACGCCGCTATCGGATGCAATATTCTCAACGATTTCACGCTCATACGCGCCACCATTGGCCTTCACCGTTACACCCGGGCGTGGGTCGCCAAATCCGGTCGCTCTGAAGTGCCCGCGCTTGTGATTGCCCACGATGTGCGGCATTTTTCGCGGCATTTCTGCGAGTTGGCCGCGTCCACTTGGACGCGACTGGGAGGCAATGCCTACATCTTCGAGGGTCCGCGCTCGACGCCGCAGCTCAGCTTCTCGGTGCGCCTGCTCAAGGCCCACGCGGGCGTGGTCATCACGGCCAGCCACAATCCGCCCCACGATAACGGCTTCAAGGCATACTTTGAGGATGGCGCGCAAATGGTGTCGCCGCACGACACGGGCACCGTGGCCGAGGTGAACGCTGTGCCGCTTTCCGAGCTAGGCGCGTTTCTTGAGAAGGACCTTTCGCGCGTCATCACGCTGGGTCGCCCGGCGGACGACGCCTATCTCGCGGCAGCGGCGAAGGCGGCGATTGACCCGGCGGTTTTCCGGAAGACAAGGCTTCATGTGGTGTTCACAAACATCCACGGCACGGGCGGCGTCATGTCGGTGCCGTTGCTCATCCATGCCGGCTGCGAGGTGAGCGAGGTGCAGGCGCAGGTGGCTTTCGATCCCCGCTTTCCCACGGTCAAGTCGCCCAACCCGGAAAACGCCGAGGCGCTGTCGCTCGCGGTCGCGCTGGCCGAAAAGGAAAACGCTGACGTTGTCGTGGCAACCGATCCCGACTGCGACCGCATGGGCGTGGCCGTGCGCGGCAAGGACGGCAGACAGCATCTGCTCACCGGCAACCAGATCGGTTCGCTGCTGGCCGAGTATCGCCTCACAAAGTTCAAGGAGACGGGCGTCATCCCGGCGGCGGGTTCCGAGAAGGTCGCGATCATCAAGACCTTCGTGACCACGCAACTACAGGACGCGATCGGGCGCGGCCATGGCGTCAAGGTCATCAACACGCTCACCGGCTTCAAGTGGATCGCGGCGAAGATCGCCGGCTACGAAGCGCAGTTGAAGGCGGCGATGCTCAGGGAGTCAGGCGTGGCGCTCGACTACGATGGCACGACCGCTGAGGCGCGCGCGAGACTGCTGCAGAAATACAGCACGTTCTACGCGTTTGGCTGCGAGGAAAGCTACGGCTACCTGCCCAACGACGCGGTGCGCGACAAGGACGGCAACGCGGCGTGCCTGATGTTCGCCGAGCTGTGCGCGGCGGTGAAGGCGCAGGGCAAGACTGTGCCGGAGTATCTCGATGAGATTTACCTCAAATACGGCTTCTACCTCGAAGGCGTGGTGAATATCTACTACGAGGGCGCGAGCGGTGCGGCAAAGATCAAGCGCATCCTCGAGACGTATCGCTCGGCGCCGCCCAAGGCGTTTGGAAACCTGGCGGTGACGCAGTTCCAGGATTTCGGCGTGACGGTGTTCAAGGATGCCGACGGCGAGGCGATTCCGAAGCAGGATCTTTACATCGCGACGCTGAGCAACGGCTACAGCTTCGCGGCGCGCGGCAGCGGCACTGAGCCGAAGATGAAGTTCTACGTGTTCGCGAGCGCTCCGGTGAAAACCGCCGCCGAGCTGGCCGCGGTGAAGACGCAGGTGAAGGCTGAGCTTGACCGCGTGAAGGCGCTGATCGAGGCCGACGCGCAGAAGCGCGCGGAAGGGTGAGAGTTTCAAGCCCAGACAGCAAAAAGCCCGGCCGATTCGGCCGGGCTTTTTCGTAACGAGCTGACTCGTTGACAGCGTTCACACAAGCAGGAGTGCGGGGCTTTCCAGCACAGCCTTGAGGGCGGCGAGGAACTGCGCGCCCACCGCGCCGTCCACCACGCGGTGATCGGCGGAGAGGGTGAGCGTGAGCGTCTGCCCCACGGCAATCTGGCCGTTCTTCACGACGGGCTTGGTCACCGTGGTGCCGACTCCGAGGATGGCGGCGTTGGGTGGGTTGATGATCGGGAAGAACTTCGGGATGCCCATCATGCCGAGGTTGGACACGCAGAACGTGCCGCCGGTGAACTCGGCGGGCGTGAGTTTTTTGTCTTTGGCCTTTTTACCGAGGTTTTTGGCGTCCTTGCTGACCTCGAAGATGGACTTGTCGTGGGCGTTGAACACGACCGGGGTGATGAGGCCGTCGGGTAGGGCTACTGCGAAGGAGACGTGGGCGGCCGCATGGTAGCGGATTTCGGTGCCGTGCCAGGATGCGTTGACATCGGGCACGCGGCGGAGGGCTTCGGCACTTCCCTTGAGGATGAAGTCGTTGACGGAAAGTTTTACGCCGGCGGTCTCGAGTCCTTTGTTGAGCTGCTCGCGGAGCGTCATGAGCGGCTCGGCGTCGATCTCGATCTCGAGGTAGAAGTGCGGGATGGTGGTCTTCGATTCCAAGAGGCGCTTGGCGATGACGCCGCGCATGGTGGAAACGGGGACGGCGCGTTCTTGCTGGATGGGGCCCTTGGCGCCGACCGCGCCGCCGGCGAAGGTCGCGCCGCCGGACTTGGAGATGGCGCCGGTCTTGGCAGAACCGGATTTTTCGGCGGCGAGAACGTCTTCGCGCACGATGCGGCCGTGCGGGCCGGAGCCGGTAACACGGGAGGGATCAATGCCTTTCTCGGCGGCGAGCTTTTTGGCGAGGGGGGAGATCTTGATGCGTTCGCCGAAGGAGGCGGGCGCGGCGGGAGCGGCGGCGGGTTGCGCGGTAACCGGGGCGGGAGCGGCGACGGGGGCAGGGGCGGCGGCGGCCGGTTTCGGGGCCTCGGCGGCGGGAGCAGGAGCGGTCTTGGGCGCTGCGGGAACGTCAACTTTTTCACCGGGCTTGCCGACGGCGCAGAGCGGGGCGCCGAGGGCGACTTGGGAGCCGGCGGGGGCGAAGACCTTGAGGATCGTGCCGTCGAAGAAGCATTCTAGCTCCATCGTGGCCTTGTCGGTCTCAACCTCGGCGAGGATTTCGCCGGATTTGACGACGTCGCCTTCGTTTTTGAGCCACTTGACCAGCGTGCCCACCGTCATGGTGTCGCTGAGTTTCGGCATTTCGATGATGTTGGCCATTTACGGAAAGGGGAGAGCTGAGGGTTGAGAGTTGAGAGACCAGACGCGGCGGGTTAGGCGACGGCGGCGAGTGCGGCCTTGAGGACGCGCTGGGGGTTGGGTAGCTGCTCGGTCTCGACGGGAGGGCTGTAGATGGCGGGGGCGTCGATAGTGGCGAGGCGGTGGATGGGGCCGTCGAGTTCGTCGAAGGCTTCGCGCTGGATCATGTAGGCGAGCTGGGAGCCGACGCTGGCAAAGGGCTTTTGCTCTTCGACGATGAGGACGCGGTGGGTCTTCTTGACCGAGGCGAGCACGGTGTCGATGTCTAGCGGGCGGATGGTGCGGAGATCGACCACTTCGACGGAGATGTCGTGTTCCTTTTCAAGGATGTCGGCGGCGACGAGGGAGTGGATGACGCAGCGGCCGTAGGTGACGATGGTGAGATCGGTGCCCTGGCGTTTCACATCGGCCACGCCGAGGGGAATGAGGAGTTCGGGATCGTCGGAGACCTCGCCCTTCTCACCGTAGAGAATGGTGTTTTCGAGGAAGAAGCAGGGGTCGTTATCGCGGATGGCGGACTTGAGCAGACCTTTGGCGTCG
>JANXRL010000191.1 GCA_025352985.1 Verrucomicrobiota bacterium | reverse complement strand
ATGGCCACCATGATGCAGACCACCGCAACCCAGAAAAACGGGCTGTGATGCATGCGGTTCCAGTAAGGACCGCGCGGTGGGTGTTCGAGCTTGTGAGTCGCCATGAGTGCGCGTCAGGACAGCCGGAGGAGAACAAGGTATCCGATTATCTTTGGCCGACCCACCCGGTTTAACCGGCGAGAAGAGTCAACAGATCGTCGGGGTGCGTGGCTTCACGTTCGGATTTGAGGTATTTTTGCTGATCGGAGGTGAACACCACCAGCTTCACGGGATGGCCGTTGGCGGTGATGAAAAACTCGTCGGTGCCGCCTTCAATGGCGGCGATGGCGGCGGCCTGAGAAAGTTTCCAGCGGGTGCGGTCGGAGTTCACGCCACCGATGGAGTCGATGCGTTCGAGGGGGTCATGGCTGTAGGCACGGGTGATGGTGGAGACAGCTCGTAGTCTAAATGGTTTGGCCATGGGAAGGGTGGATTAATTCGGGTGGTTGTAAGGCTTTGCCCATACTATAATCCGAACATGCACCAATGGCCACTGATTACACGCGGCTGGGGAAAAGCTGCGCAACCGCCTCGTGCCGATAATCAAAAATCTTTCGCAGCGTGCGGCGGACCCAAAAGGTGTGAACCAGATCGCCGATCGGGCCGAAGGCCAGTGCGTAGGTTACGCGATCAACCATTTGCACGCCTCCCGGAATGGCGGAAAAGTGGTGCTCGTGATACCAGAGCCGGTAGGGGCCGGCGCGCTGTTCATCGACGAAGAAGGCGTGGTCGCGGACGTGGCGGATTTCCGTTAGCCAGCCGATGCGCACACCGGGGGCGACGCGGATGCGGTAGGCGATGAGCTGGCCCTGATACATCGGGGGCGGCGCCCCGAGGATTTCAAAGTGCATCTCGGGCGGGGTGAGGGCGTTCAGGTTTTCCGGGGTGGAAAAATAGGCCCAGACTTTTTCGATTGGCGCAGGGATGAATTGGGTGCGCTCCAGCGTGTGAATCATGGTTGGTCGAATAGAGGGAGTGCCTGCGGATTTTTTTGGCAAGCAGTCCGCGCGTTTTATCTGATAGCTTTGAAATTGAAGTGGGCGGTCCCGTCTTGGGCATTGCCGCAATCAGGGTTTGCTCAGAGCCGCAGGCCGGCGGCTTTTGCCAGACGAAGTTGGTTTTGATCGAAGCTCAAAAATCGTTTGGGTGCGGCCAGTCGTGCGTGGGAGACGTGTAGAATGTCGAACGAACGGTGGCCGCCGGTCAGGGTGTGCGAAGCAGAGAGACGGCCTGCCTCGGTCACGATATCCGGCAGGGAAATATCGCTCAGGCGCCACCGTCCGGCGGCATGGTCTTCCGAGAATGCCTCAAGCTGTTCCGCTGCCGTCCCGGTGGGAAACAGTCCGCAGTATTCGGCGAAACGAAGCGCGTTAGACAACTCGTAGGTGTTGAGGGCGGAAAGCAGGAGCGGCTGGGCGGTTTTTGCGAGCAGGGCCAACGCTTCCTCGGTATGCGTGTCGTGTCCGTAGAGGGAAAATAGGAAGCTGGTGTCCGCGCAGAGCATGATGATGGCTTACCACGCGCCCTGACTCTCGGACAACACCTTGGCCGCAGCGGCGGTGCTCAGAGGCTTGCCGGTGCGGGGCAGGCGGCGGGCGGAGCTTAGGGCCCAATCCACCTTGCCGGCGTCGGCGTTGGCGGGAACGAGGCGTGCGACGATACGGCCATGGCGGGAGATGGCGATTTCCTCGCCGGTTTCCACGCGACGAAGGAGTTTTGCGTAGTCGTTGCGCAGGGTGCGGACGGTCGCGGTTTTCATTGTGCTACACTAAACGTAGCACAATGGGTGAGGT
The DNA here is from genome assembly GCA_025352985.1 of Verrucomicrobiota bacterium. Classification (GTDB taxonomy): domain Bacteria; phylum Verrucomicrobiota; class Verrucomicrobiia; order Opitutales; family Opitutaceae; genus Rariglobus. The sequence continues at coordinate 5,466 of JANXRL010000191.1, read as the reverse complement.
CAAGGTTGGTCATCTTGGCCGACTATAGTGACCGCTTACTCTGGGCGACGCCGCGCGTAAGCTTGGAGGTCGTCGCGAGTGATTTGATCGGCCGGGACGAGGAGGTAATGGGTTTCATCCACTACTTTGATTGCTCCGTCCTCTAGGGTGAGTTCGAACAGGGCGATCAGATCGTTTTCCATGAACTGCGCGGAGATGGCTCGACAAATGAGTCCGGGAAACTTTTCGGCGCAGCATACGATATCCTGTCTGGCTTGGACTGCCGAGAGCTTGTCGTTGCCGCCTTTGGCCTGCACGGGAACGACGAATTGACGTCCAGACCGGTCAACGCCGACATAAACTTCATCAATTTCAATCTGTCCGATGGTGCCGACTGTCGTGCGCAGGTGACTTTGAAGGGAATACGCTGCGATGCCCAGAAAGATGTCGATGAGCCGGTTGTATCTTACTTTGGCAAGCAAGGCTTGTTCGTCCGACAAAGCGTAAGCGGTGATGATCTCGGGCGTGGCGTCGGGAATCTTGATGGTGACGAGGTTCGGGTTGGGGACGATTCGACTGACTTTCGAGAGACGGAAGGCGTATTGTGAACGGCCGACTCCATCTATGATCCATTCGTGACCCGCAGGCTGGGTCGCCACGATTTTGGCGGGCATAGGCGTGCGGTATCGCACCGAGTAAACCGCGTCGCCGAGATTTTTTGGCAGTTCGATTTTGAGCTTCTTGGCGGCGGCGACGAGTTCGTCGCGCTCGAAGAGAACTTCCTTTATTCCAGTGCGGTAGTGATCGAAGAAAACCTTTTCGATGAGGACTTGGTAGCGGTTTTCTTTCGGCGTGGATTTAGGCATAGGAGAGTTCTTTTTGAAAGTGGGCTTCGATGTCGGTCTGCTTGCGCTTGCGATTGCCGCTCTTGCGGTCGCGGTTGCCTATGGGAATGGCTATCCCCCAGTAGCGCGATGCTTCCGACATATCCATGTGCAGCAGGGGCGTGGGGCCGAGCGGAAGGATGCCTTTGGGGCGTTCGGGTTTGATTCCGGCGGCGTTAAGCACCGCCGTGGCGATGGCGCGGCCAAGTGGCGGCGGCACGGCGTTGCCGATTTGTCGGGCTCCATGCCATTTGGTGACATGAAAGCGGAACCAGTCGGGGAAGCCATGCAGGCGGGCCATCTCCCGCACGGTGATGCATCGCGGATAAAGATAATGAATCGGGCGCGGGCTGGTAAACGCGCCGCGAGCGGCGTCGGAACCTGCACGGAGGGTATTGGCTACGCCATCGGGAGGGAGCTTGAAGAACCTTGAGATCGGTTCGACCTTGCCGTGTTTGGTCAGGGCAAAGCGGCGGCGGGAGATTGCCGTGTGATCGGATCTGGCGCTGGAAGTTAGGATGTCGCGGTTCCAGCGTCGCCGATAACCGTAATGCCATGCGGCGGGGCTGGTGCAGTGCATCTGTGATCCGTAGGCGGACGGCTCGGGCCAGTTCGCGATTTCGACATCATCAAGTTTCAGCAGCTCGTCGAACATCTCGACGTCAGGCAAGTCGCCCAAGGCATCCGCGCAGGTGGGACCGCGCATCAAACCGGGGACGGAGACTTTTTCGCTTGCGGATATGGTTGTGGGCGCAGGGTAGTCGGGCAGAGGTAAGCCGCGTTTTGCGCCGAGCAGGATGAGGCGCTCGCGATCTTGCGGAGTGCCGTAGGATGCTGCGTTCAACACGCGCCATGGAGCCCTGACTTGGTAACCGATGTCTTCAAACGTCGTGATCAATTCCTCCAAAAATTTACGGTGACGTCCGAGCGTGAGGCCTTTGACGTTTTCAAAGACGAAATAATTGGCACGGAGTTCTTGCACGATCCGCACGAACTCGCGCACGAGGGCGTTGCGGGGATCGTCGAGCACGCGCTGGCCGATGAGCGAAAATCCTTGGCAGGGCGCGCCGCCGAAAACGACGTCGATTTTGCGATTTCCTATGCCGGCGGTGCGGCGAATTTCTGTCCCTTTCAAACCCACGACGGAGCGGGCGACTACGGAGCAATTCGGGAAATTGTAGGCGTGGGCGGCGGCGTGGATAGAATCGTATTCGACAGCGGCCACGACGTCGAAACCGGCTTGTTCAAAGCCCAAACTCAAGCCGCCAACTCCGGCGAAAAGATCAATGCCGATAGGTCGAGCCATGTTTCATGCAAAGTGGATCAAAAAAACGAGGACTCAACTCTCGAAGAGTGACAATTGAAATTTAACTGACCCACTGGCGGGCGTTTTGGAAGAGGCGGAGCCAGGGGGCGTCTTCCTGTCCGCGCCAGGCGGCAGGGGCCCAGCTTTGCTGGACGACGCGGAAGACGCGCTCGGGGTGCGGCATCATGATCGTAACTCGGCCAGTGGTGGTCGTTAGGGCGGTCATGCCGTGCGGGCTGCCGTTCGGGTTGAGCGGGTAGTGCTGCGTGACGGCGTGGTGGTTGTCCACGTAGCGGGCGCTCACGAGGCCAGAGGTGCTGAAGGCTGCGGCAGCGGCGTCCGACGGGAACTCGGCGAAGCCTTCGCCGTGGGCGATGGCGATGGGGAGCACGCTGCCTTCCATGCCGGCAAAGAGGATGCTGGGGCTCGTCTCGATCTTGAGGGAGGCGACGCGGGCTTCGAAGCGTTCGGATTTGTTCTGCACGAAGCGCGGCCAGGCGTCGGCGCCGGGGATGATGCTGTGGAGGTTGCTCATCATCTGGCAGCCGTTGCACACGCCGAGGGCAAAGCTGTCGGTGCGGGCGAAGAACGCGGAGAATTCGTCGCGGGCGCGGGGATTGAAGAGGGCGCTCTTGGCCCAGCCTTCGCCGGCGCCGAGGACGTCACCGTAGCTGAAGCCGCCGCAGGCCACGAGGCCGCGGAAGTCGCGGAGGGAAATGCGTCCGCTGATGATGTCGGTCATGTGGACGTCCACGGCCTTGAAGCCGGCGCGGGTGAAGGCGGCGGCCATCTCGACTTCGCCGTTCACGCCTTGCTCGCGGAGGATAGCCATGGGCGGTCGGGCCTTGCCGCCGATGGCGGGAGCGGAGGAGAAATCGAACGCGACCTTGGGGGTGAGGCCGGGGTTGGTGCGGTCGAGGCGGAGGGCGTGCTCTTGCTCGGCGCATGCGGGGTTGTCGCGGAGGGAGGCGATGCGGCGGGTGACGTCGGACCAGATGGCGCGGAGGGAGCCGAGGTCTTCGTTGAAGATTTCCTGGCCGCCGCGCTTGATGCGGAGGGCGTGATGGGCGTTGAGCGTGCCGATGCGGCTGACGCAGGTTTTCAGGCGGTTGGCGCGGAGGATGTCGGAAACGTCGTCGAGGTCGTCGGAGCGGATTTGAATGACGGCGCCGAGTTCTTCGCTGAACAGGGTGGAGAACGCGCTGTGGCTGGCGGGGATTTCGAGGTCCACGCCGGTGTGGCCGGCGAAGGCCATTTCCACGATGGTGGCGAGGAGGCCGCCATCGGAGCGGTCGTGGTAGCCGAGGAGTTTTTTCTCGCGGCCGAGTTGCTGGATGGCGTTCCAGAAGCCTTTCAACTGGGCGGGGTTTTCGACGTCGGGGGGGGCTTCGCCCATCTGCGAGGCGACTTGGGCGAGGATGGAACCGCCGAGGCGGTTTTTGCCGAGGCCGAGGTCGATGAGGAGGAGTTCGGTGTCGCCGGCGTCGGTGATGAGCTGGGGCGTGAGCGAGAGGCGTATATCGGTGACGGAGGCGAAGGCGGAGATGATGAGCGAGGTGGGCGCGGTCATGCGCCTGGACTCGTTGGTCTCTTCGTCTTTCCAGACGGTGGACATGGACATGCTGTCCTTGCCGACGGGGATGGTGATGCCGAGGGCGGGACAGAGCTCCATACCGACGGCGCGGACGGCGGCGTAGAGGTCGGCACCGTCGCCGGGGACGGCGGGGGCGGCCATCCAGTTGGCGGAGAGGTTGACCTTGCCGAGGTCGCCGATCTGGGCGGCGGCGAGGTTGGTGAGGGCTTCGCCGACGGCGAGGCGGGCGGAGGCGGCGGCGGAGTTGACGGCGACGGGGGTGCGTTCGCCCATGGACATGGCTTCGCCGGTATAAACGTCGAAGGCGGCGGCGGTGACGGCGCAATCGGCCACGGGAACCTGCCACGGGCCGACCATCTGGTCGCGGGAGATCAGGCCGGTGACGGTGCGGTCGCCAATGGAGATGAGGAAGGTTTTGTCGGCGACGGTGGGGTGGGCGAGGACGCGGTGGACGGCGTCGGCGAGGGTGAGGCCGTCGAGCTTGAGCGGGTTCTGCGGACGTTCGAGCGTCGCGGCGGTGCGGTGCATGCGCGGCGGTTTGCCGAGGAGCACGTCGAGCGGGAGGTCGATGGGCGTGTTGTTGAAATGGGAGTCGGTGAGGACGAGTTTTTTCTCCTCGGTGGCGGTGCCGGCGAGGGCGAAGGGGCAGCGTTCGCGTTCGCAGATGGCCTTGAACGTGTCGATGCGCGCGGCGGGGACGGCCATGACGTAGCGCTCTTGGGATTCGTTGCACCAGATTTCGAGCGGGGACATGCCGGGCTCGTCGTTGGGGAGCTTGCGGAGTTCGAACTTGCCGCCGCGTCCGCCGTCGTTGACGAGTTCGGGGAGGGCGTTGGAGACGCCGCCGGCGCCGACATCGTGAATAAAGGAAATGGGGTTTTCGTCGCCGAGGGCCCAGCAGCGGTCGATGACCTCCTGGCAGCGGCGTTCCATCTCGGCGTTGTCGCGCTGGACGGAGGCGAAATCGAGGTTTTCCTGGCCGGAGCCGCTGGTCATGGAGGAGGCCGCGCCGCCGCCTAGACCGATGAGCATGCAAGGTCCGCCGAGGACGACGAGGTGGTCGCCGGGATTGATGGCGCCCTTCTGGATGTGGCCTTCCTGGATGTTGCCGAGGCCACCGGCGAGCATGATTGGTTTGTGGTAACCGCGGAGTTCGGTGGTGTTGGGCGCGGTGGCGGACGGGACGGCCTGCTCGAAGGTGCGGAAGTAGCCGTTGATGTTGGGGCGGCCAAATTCGTTGTTGAAGGCGGCGGCACCGAGGGGGCCGTCGATCATGATGTCGAGGGCGGAGACGATGCGGCCGGGTTTGCCGTGCTCTTGTTCCCAGGGCTGGACGGCGCCGGGGAGCTTGAGGTTGGAGACAGTGAAGCCGGAGAGGCCGGCCTTGGGCTTGGAGCCGCGGCCGGTGGCGCCTTCGTCGCGGATCTCGCCGCCGGAGCCGGTGGCAGCGCCGGGGAAAGGAGAAATGGCGGTGGGGTGGTTGTGCGTCTCGACCTTGCAGAGGATGTGGATCGGCTCCTCGTGGGCGGAGTATTCGCCGGTCTTGGGGTTGACGTAGAAGCGTCCTCCGACGGTGCCTGAGATGACGGCGGCGTTGTCCTTGTAGGCGGAGAGGATGCCTTCGCTGTGGAGCGTGTAGGTGTTTTTAATCATCTGGAACAGCGACTTGTCCTGCGGCTGTCCGTCGATGTCCCAAGTGGCGT